>NZ_CP046209.1 GCF_012570365.1 Enterobacteriaceae endosymbiont of Donacia clavipes | reverse complement strand
GTTATATGTTTTTCATTAAAATAAAAATCTTTAAAGTAAAATAAAATTGTCTCGATTTAATATTTTTTCACCCATATTGGACATAATATCATAATAATTTTTTTTTTCAAGTTTTTTTCATTATTTATGTGAAATTATAAAAAATTATATGAATACGAAAAGTCATAGATAAAAGACTATAAAAGACTATAAAAGATTTATTTATTTATTTATTAACTAAATATATAAAGAGGGACTACTTGTTATCCCGTTTTTTACTACTTGTTATCCCGTTTTTACTTTTTTTCCCACCCTATTTTACTACTTGTTATCCCGTTTTTACTACTTGTTATCCCGTTTTTATTACTAAAAAAAATTTTAAAATTAAACTTGACATTTTAAAAAAATTATATAAAATAATTAATACTTTTTAATTTTGTTTATAAAAAATATTCTCTAAATTTTACTTTAAAAAATTTTCAGAAAACATAATGTGTTATATTTTCACCCATAATTTTACTTTATAATTTTGTTTTCTGTTTTTTTTAAATAATAAAATTAAAACTAGGAATCGGGATAATTTATGTATGATTAAAAAATTATAATATTAAAAAACAATAAATTTGTTATTTTTAATTACTCTAATTTTTATTTTAGTAGTTAATTGGTGTTTATTTTATTTTTGTATATAACATTTTGTTTATTATTTACTTTTTGTATTTATTAATTTTTAATTTTAATTTTAGTTTTTTTGCATCTTACAAATTTTGCTTTATTTTTTAAATGGAAAAAAAATCGATTAATGAAAGAATAAAATTGTTACTAAATAAAATAAACAAAAAAAAATCTAGTTTTAAGAAAAAAAATTATTTTAAAAACAAAAATTTTTCTGAAATTAATGGTTATTTTAATTCAAATATTAAAAATATTAATAAAAGTTCTTTTTTTATTAAAATATCAAAAAATAAAAGAATTATCCCAAATATTATGTTAAGAAGTTCTTTATTTAGTGTTATAAGAAAAGGTTACAGAAAATATGAAAGAAATATTTTAAAAACATCTTTAAATGGTTTTGATATACGATTCACAGGAGAGAGTTTAGATCAAACGGATTTAGATGTTTGGTTAGAATGCTTATATAGACTTACTAAAGTACCTTTAGGTAAAAAAGTAATTTTTTCTACTTATTCATTTTTGAAATCAATTGATAGAAAAACAGGTAAAAAAGATTATGAATGGTTAAAATCATCTTTAATAAGATTATCTATCTGTAGCATAGAAATCAAATATAAAAATAATTTTTATATAGGTCATTTACTGCATGAATGGTATAGAAATAATAAAACTAAAAAAAACATAATTTTACTAAATAAAAATATTATTTCATTCTTTATGGATTCTATGTGGACAGCAATTTCTTTAAAAGAACGAAAAAAATTAAAAGGTAGACCATTATCTCAATGGATACATTGTTTTTTTTGTTCACATAATATTCCTTTATATTATAAAGTTAGTACTTTAAAAAAATTATGCGGTAGTAAAACCTCATTATTATGGAAATTTAGACAAATTTTAAAAAAATCTTTGCATGATGTTTCTTTAGTAACAGGATGGAAATGTTGGATAGATAATAATGATATTGTTCATATCATAAAAAAATAATATCTTTTTTTTTTTATTTATATTAAAATAAATAAAATATTTCTTTATATATTATTTTATATTAAAAATGAAAAAAAACAATTATTCAGATTTTAATATTTTAAATAAAATATTAAAATCTCATATAATTATTAATAAAGATATTAATGATTTTAAAAAAATGAAAAAAAAAATCAAAAATTCAATAAGTATTGTTTTTTTAGGACCTTTAGGTAGTTATTCTCATTTAGCTGTTTTAACTTACATTAATAATTATTTTTTAAAAAAAACAATTATTAATGTAAGTTGTAAAAATTTTTCCGAAATTTTTTTTTGTATTAAAAATAACATTATAAATCTAGCTATAGTTCCAATATATAATAATTATACAGGATTTATAAAAGAAGTATTAATATTATTAAAAAAAAATGAGTCTTTTTTATATATAAAAAAAAAATTTACGATTCCAATACAACATTGTCTAGTTACTTATAAAAAAGATATATCTTTTCATCAAATTGAAAAAATTTTTAGTCATCCTCAATCATTTTTACAATGTAGTTTTTTTATAAAAAAATATCCAAAATTAGTTATTAAATATTGTCCTAGTTCTTCTTATGCTATGAACTTTATAAAAAAAAAATCATCAGAAAAACTAGCAGCTATAGGAAACAAAATAGCTGCTAGTTTCTATAATCTAAATATATTAAAAGAAAACATATCCAATAAAATCAATAATAAAACAAAATTTTTAATTTTAAAAAAACTTTAATTAAATTTTAATAAATAAATAAAGTTAATATAATAAATAATTTTTGCATATTATTTTTTATTTTATTTACAAAATTAATATATAAGATATTTAGTATTTAAAACAAAATATTATTTATTTATTTATTGATAATTTCAGGTATATATCTTTTTAAAAATACTCTTTTATCATTAATAAAATTAGAATTATATAATCTATTATTTAACTAATAATAATTTATATTTATGACATAAATATAAATTATTATTATCAAGAAAAATTACTTTTATTAAAAAATAAATTAAACTTCTAAAATATCTTATATTTAATTAATAATATAAAATTTATCATTTTATTATTAATATTTTACTTATTTGTTTCAGATATAATTACATTTTTATAAAACAAAAGATATATTTTTTATATAAAAAAAATTATTTATACTTAAAAAAAAAATATAATTATAAAAAAATATTTTTAATTAAAAATACTAATAATTATTTTGGTCTTTTTATACAAAAAACAGTAAATATATTACTAGGAATCGCTTTTTGAATATGTCCATCTTTAAAATCTAAATAATAACGTAATGGTTCAGGAAAATATCTATCTATTATAGAAGTTACCGTCCAAACTCGACTATAACGTTGAATAATAGGCCATCCATAATTACTAAGTAAATCTTCACCTGTATGATAACTATTAAACTCTGTTAATTCTTCACTTGTAGGTAAACTATGATTTTGAGATTCACAATATTCTTTAGCATTATCCCATGTAAATTTAGCCCAGTCTTCATTTAAATAATGATATACTTGATCTCCAGTACGTTCTGACATTAAATTTGGTCTTTCATATTTTATTCCATGAAGAAATATATAATCTACCATATGTCCATACATTTTAGCATGAATAGTGTCAGGACTAGTTGGGACTGTAAAAATTAAATTAATTTTTTTTGTAACATATTTATTTGCCACAATATTAATTGTAGTACATACACCAATACCAAGAGGATCTGATATTTTAAGTTTTAAATCACCATTTATGTCTGTAGTAAATGAAAAATCATCACTAGTAAAGGATTTTTGGTATGTAATATCCTCAATATTCAATTTACCACTATCTTTTCTTACATGACCTTGTCTATCTTTAGATAAGATATTATGTATTTCAATATTAGCAAATTTAAATCTTTTACCGTGTTTATCGAAAACTGTTATTAAAAAATCAAGAGGTACATCAATTTTAGAAATAAAAATATTTTTTTCATCTAATTTATTATTACTATAACCTGCTACATTAATAATCATGTTATCAACAGAAGGCAATATAAAATTAATTTTTTCACTTAACTCTTGATTAATTTTATCACCAATTTTTACTTTCAAAAATGCTTCTCCAGGAGAAATACTCGTAATATTTGCAGAATAAGTACCTTTAGGATACTCAATAACTTTACTTATATGAACATTATGCTTATCAGCAAAATTAGATTTTTCAACTATAAAAGAAACATCATCCATATCAGATAATATTTTATTATTCACATCTCTAGCTTCTAAAACAATTTTTGATTTTTCTGATTTAATTAATATTTCTTTAGGAAAAATAGTTAAAGTTGAAAAATTTTGATTTATAATAGGAGGGAAAATATTAA
This sequence comes from Enterobacteriaceae endosymbiont of Donacia clavipes, assembly GCF_012570365.1. Lineage (GTDB taxonomy): Bacteria > Pseudomonadota > Gammaproteobacteria > Enterobacterales > Enterobacteriaceae. The sequence continues at coordinate 1,723 of NZ_CP046209.1, read as the reverse complement.
TTTTTACATAAATAATATCTTTGTTATTTTTAATATCAGAAGCTGTAATTCTTAATTTATAAGTATTTTTATTAAGATTTTTAAAATTATAATTAGGCAAAGTAATTATATAATTATCCTTAATAGATTCAATTGATCCTCCATTTTTTAAAAAATTATTATTAGCACTAAAATGTAAATTTTTTAATTCACTTACAGTTTTTACTTGAATATCTAAAGGGATTTTACTACCTGGATATCCAACTATTTTTTTTTTAGCAAATATTTTAATTAAAAATTCTTCTCTATATTCTAAAATAATATTATTATTTCTATTTACAAAATCATATTTATGATCATTAACTGATGAAAAAATATTAGAAAATTCTCTATCTATTTGATTAGATAAAGAATAATTAAATATGAGATTTAGTCTGATTCCAAATTGAGTATTATTTTCTCCTAAAAAATTTTCTATTCGTTTTAAAGAAAAAGTTAATGAAGGAATTGGGTTATAATCTATACCGAATGACAAGATAGAAGGAGAAAATAATTTTTTATTTCCATATCCATTATCACTTTTTTTAAATCCTATATTACCATAATATTTTTCATATTCTAATTGAAATTTTATTTCTGGTACTCGTGGAAAATATCCTTCAAATTTAATATCCCAACCTGTAGCTGGTCTTATAAAAAATTCATCATCATTTATGTCATTCAAGTTTTTATTTTTTTTTAAAGAATCTAAATGCCACCATTTACTTAATCCATAATAACCATTAGCACTAAATTTTATAAATTCTTTGTAATATTCTATACCTAAACCTAATCTTGAATTTTCTAATGTAAAATCATAATCAAAAAAACTGTTTAGACCAACCATATATTCATTATCAAATGATAATTTTCTTATACCAAAACCTAAGTTATTTTGAGTTTTATTATCAGTTTTATGAATATTATTTTGTATAAAAAAAATAAAATCTTCATTATCTATAAGTGGGAATAAAAAATCTATTTCAGAGTTATTTAAATTTAAATTTTCATCTAAATTTAAAATTATAGAACTTTTACCATTAATTTGTAGAAGATTAAAAATCTTATCAATTTTTGATTTGATTTTATCATTTAATTTTTTATTAACTTTATTTATAAAAATTAATTTAATGTCTCTTATTAAATTTTCTTTATTTAAATTCTTATTAGAAAATAAATCTTTTGCTAATAATAAAAAATCAAATAAATTTTTTTGAAAATAATTATCTTCTTCTTCATTATTTTCCTTTTTTTCGGAAAAATCAAATAAATCTGAAATATATTTAGATGAATAACCATTTTTAGTGTAATTTTTTTGTAAATTATACCACATTATTTCATCTTTATTTGAAAAATAATTAAAAATGTCATTTTTTTTATTTTTAATATTATTTTTTGATTTTACTTGAAGGAATAATTTAAAAAAACTATTTTTTATTAAAATTAAGTAATTTTTTTTTATTCTTATATAAAAATTAATTTCTTTAGTAATAAAAATTTTATTTATTTTACTTAATAAGTATATTGTTTTTTTATTACTAGTGAAGTTTTTATTAAAGAAAAAATAATTTTTTTTTCTATTAAAATTATTTGCTTTTATAAAATCAATATTTGTAAGAAAAAGAATTATTAAAATTGTAAATTCTAACATTATTTTAAATATTCTATTAAAACTTAAGGAATTCTGTTTACTTGTTTCTTTCAT
>NZ_CP046208.1:350225-457274 GCF_012570365.1 Enterobacteriaceae endosymbiont of Donacia clavipes | reverse complement strand
TTTTTATGATCCAAATAAAATTACACAAATATGTTATATTATTTTTTAATAAAATGATCAATAAAATTAAATTTTAATTATATAAATATTTAAAAATATCTATACACAATTTTTTAATTCCAATATTTTTTTTAGATGATATTAAATAATATCTTTTTATAAATTTAAAATTTAATAATATATTATTAATATAAAATTTTAAATTATTTATATTATCAAATAAATCAATTTTATTGAAAATTAACCATTGATCTTTTAAAAGAATTTTTTTATTAAATTTTTGAATTTCAAAATTAATAGTATTTATAGTATTAGTTATTTTATACTTATTATTAATTATTGATATATCTATAAAATGTAATATTAAATTACAATGTTTAAAATGTTTAAGAAAATTTAATCCTAATCCTTTACCAACTGAAGATTTTTTTATAATACCAGGTACATCTAATATTGAAAAAAAAGTATTATTGAGTTTATTTTTGACAATACCTAAAACAGGTTCTGTTGTTGTAAAAAAATAATCACCAATTTTAGTATTAGCAGAAGATATTTTTTTTATAAATGTTGATTTTCCTATATTAGGTAATCCTAATATACCTACATTTACTTTTAAATTAAATTCTAACTTAATTTTTTTTTTTTCTCCTAAACTACCTTTTGTTCTTTTATATGGAGTTCTATTAATAGAAGATTTAAAATTAATGTTTCCTAATCCACCTTTTCCACCTTTTGCAATTAAAAAAGTTTGATTATTCTTATTTAAAGATACAAGAGTTATATTTTTTTTTATATCAGTAATTTTTGTACCTATTGGAATTTGAATAATTAAATTTTTTCCATTTTTTCCTGTACGTTGACAATTTTTTCCATGTAATCCATTTTCAGATATATAAAGATTTTGACAATGTAAATTAATAAGTGTATTTATATTATTATTAGATATAAAATATATATTTCCTCCTTTACCTCCGTTTCCACCATCAGGTCCTCCTTTAGGTATATATTTTGCACGATGAAAACTAATACATCCATCTCCTCCTTTACCTGATTTTATATATATAATTGCTTTATCAAAAAATTTCATTACAACTCCATATAAAAAGAAAAATAATATAGAAAAATAATTATATTTTTTAAATAAATAAATATAAATTTTAAACTAATATTAAAATTTGTAATTTATTAAAATTATTTTTTTAAAACATTAATATATTTTTTTTGTTTTAACCCTTTTTTTGTAAATTTTACAATACCATTTATTTTTGAAAATAAAGTATGATCTCTACCACAACCAACATTATTTCCTGCATGAAATTTTGTTCCTCTTTGTCTTATTATAATAAATCCTGCTTTTACTTTTTCTCCACCAAAACATTTTATACCTAAACGTTTTGAATGTGAATCTCTTCCATTTCTAGAAGATCCTCCAGCTTTCTTATGTGCCATAAATAATTCCTTATTTCGAATTTTGAATTTTAAGTATTTTAATACTAGTAAATAGTTGACGATGACCTTGTATTTTTTTAAAATGCTTTCTTCTATGAAATTTAATTATTTTAATTTTTTTTTCTTTTCCATGTAAAATTAATTTAGCTATTATTTTTGCTCCTATGATAATAGGATTACCAATAATTATTTTATTTACATTATATATCATTAAAACATTTTTAAATTCAATATCATTACCAATTTTTCCTTTAATTTTTTCTAATTTAATAGTTTGTCCTTGAATAACTTTATATTGCTTACCACAGCTTTCAAAAATTGCATACATTTTATTATCCTTGTAATATAATTTGATTTTTCATTTATATAAATTAAAATTTACAAAATATAATAAAATAATTAAAATAATATTTAGTTATTAATAATTTTACTATATTTTATTATTTATGTTGATTATTTTTTATTCTCTTAATTTTTGCACCTAAAGATGTTAATTTTTTTTCTATTGTTTCATATCCACGGTCAATATAATTAATATTATTAATAATAGTTTTTCCAGAAGCAATACAACCAGCTAAAACTAAACTTATTGAAGCTCTTAAATCTGTTGCGATAACTTTTGCACTATAAAGTGTTTTAACTCCTTTACAAATTACTTGATTTTTTTTTAAAGAAGCATTTGCTCCCATTTTTATTAATTCAGGTATATATAAAAAACGATTTTCAAAAATAGTTTCTGTTACTTTACTTTTTCCTAATGCAATTAAATTTAATAAAGTAAATTGTGGTTGAATATCAGTAGGAAAATTAGGATAAGGTCCTGTTATTATATCAATAGCTTTGGGTTTTCTATTTTTCATATTAAGACTACACCAATTTTTCCCTGTACGTATTTTTGCACCTACATATTTTAATTTTTTTAACACTATATCTAAATTTTTAGGATTAGTTTTTTTACATAATATTTTTCCTCCAGATATAGCAGCAGCTATTAAAAAAGTTGCTGTTTCTATTCTATCTGATATTATTTTATAGACACCTCCTTTTAATTTTAAAATTCCTTCAATAATTATTTGATCTGTACCAGCACCTCTAATTTTAGCTCCCATAGTATTTAAAAAATTAGCTAAATCTTTTATTTCAGGTTCTTTTGCTGCGTTATCAATAATAGTTATTTTATAAGCATAAATAGCAGCTAAAATAATACTAATAGTAGCTCCTACACTATTTTTTTCCATTATAATATGCGAACCTTTAAATGTTTCATTTATATAAGCAAAAATATCATTATTTTTTATATAAATTCTAGCACCTAATTTTTTTAAATTTTTAATATGTAAATCAATAGGTCTTGTTCCAATAGAACATCCTCCAGGTAAAGATATTTTTATTTTACCTAAACGACTTAGTATTGGACTTATTAACCAAATAGAAGCTCTAATAGATTTAACTAAATTTTTAGGAATAGTATAATAATTATTTAAATTATTTGCATTTATTATTAATGATTTCCCTTTTTTTATTTTTACTCCTAAATGTAAAAGTAATTTAATTGCATTATCTATATCTTTTAATTTAGGTATATTTTTAATTTTTACTGGTTCATCTATTAAAATAGATGCAAATAAAATAGGTAAAGCAGAATTTTTAGATCCAGAAATATTTACTTTTCCTTTTAACTGTACAGGACCTTTTATGATAAATTTATCCATATTTTTTTTCTAGAAAAAATTAGTAAAAATACCAGAATTAATAATTTTAAATTTAATTATTTAATAGGTGATTAAAATTATTATAGAAAATTATTTTCAATAAGATTTTTATAAAAAAATTTGTCATATTTAATAATTATAAAAATTAATTTTAACGTTTTGAAAATTGTGGACTACGTCTAGCTTTTTTTAAACCGACTTTTTTACGCTCTACTTTACGATCATCACGAGTTATAAAACCTGCTTTTTTTAAATCTTTTCTAAAAGAATTATCATATTTTATTAAAGCTCTAGTAATTCCATGTCTAATAGCTCCTGCTTGTCCTGAAATACCACCTCCTTTTACAGTAATATATAAATCTAATTTATTATGCATTTTTATTAATTCTAAAGGTTTTATTATCATTAAACGATGTGTATTTCTAACAAAAAAAATATTTATTTTTTTTTTATTAATATCAATAGCCCCATTACCTTTTTTAATAAATACTCTAGCAGAAGAACTTTTTCTTCTTCCTGTACCGTAATAATTAAAAAAATTTTTATTCATCATTTTATATCCTAATAATAAAATATAACTAAATATCTAAAATATATTGTTTTTGTGCTATATGTTTATGAATTTTTCCTTTATAAATTTTTAACCTATTTAACATTAAAATTCCTATTTTATTTTTAGGTAGCATTCCTTTTATTGAATGTTCAATTATTTTTTTAGGATTTTTTTGAATTAATTGTTCAAATGATACTTTTTTTAATCCTCCAGCATAACCACTATGACTAAAATAAAATTTATTTTTACTTTTTTTCCCTGTAATTCTAATTTGTTCAGCATTAATTACAATAACATAATCACCTATATCAATATGAGGTTTATATAAAATTTTATGTTTACCCATTAAATAATGAATAATTATGCAAGATAATCTACCTAAAATTTTTTTTTTTGCATTTATAAGATACCATTGACGATTAAAATTCTTTTTTAACATAGTATTCATATTATGTATTTTATCCAAAATATAAATCATTAATAAAATTGTATTTTATTTTATTTTTTTCAATTTTTTAATAAAAAAAATATAAATTTTCATTAAAATATGATAATATAGCTGAATAATAAATGCAATTAGTCTTTTTTATTTTTTAATAAATTTAGTAAATAGAGATTTTATTATTTTAAATAAATAATTTTTTCTTTTATTTTATCGGTGAACTTTATGGGAATAATTTTTACAAAAAAAAAAGAGGATAATTTAGTTAAAATATTTAAAAATTTAATTAAACAAGAAAAATTTAGTACACAAACGGAAATTGTACATGCTTTACAAGAAGAAGGATTTAATAATATTAATCAATCTAAAGTATCTAGAATGTTAACAAAATTTGGAGCAGTAAGAATCAGAAATACTAGAATGGAAATGGTGTATTGTTTCCCTCTAGAATTAAGTGTTCCAAATACAACTAGTCCATTAAAAAATTTAGTTTTAGATATTGATTATAATGATATTTTAATTATTATTCATACAAGCCCTGGAGCAGCTCAATTAATAGCAAGATTATTGGATTCTTTAGGAAAACCAGAAGGAATATTAGGTACTATTGCTGGAGATGATACTATTTTTGTAGTACCTACACGTTTATTTAAAACTATTCATTTATATAATTCTATACAAAATTTATTTAAACAAAAATGTAAATAAAATAACAAAAAATTATTTTTAATTTTCTATTTAATACATGTTATTCCTTTCATGTATGGTTGTAATATTTTTGGAATAATAATTGTACCATTTTTAAGTTGATAATTTTCCATTATAGCGGCTAATGTTCTACCTACTGCAAGTCCTGAACCATTTAAAGTATGTATAAAATTAATTTTATTATTTTTTTTTTTTCTATATCTTGCCTTTATTCTTCTAGATTGAAAATCCCACATATTAGAACAAGAAGAAATTTCATAATATTTGTTTTTTGAAGGAAACCATACTTCTAAATCATATGTTTTTCTTGAAGAAAAACCCATATCTCCTGTACATAATAACATTTTTCTATAAGGTAAATTTAATAATTGTAATATTTTTTCTGCATGTTGAGTAATTTCTTCTAAAGTTTTTACAGAATTCTTAGGTTTTACTAATTGTACTAATTCTACTTTATCAAATTGATGTGTCCGTATTAATCCTTTATCATATTGTCCATATGAACCAACTTCAGATCTAAAACAAGTACTATGAGATACTAATTTTATTGGTAATATTTTTTCTTCAACAATTTTATTATTTAATAAATTTGTTAATGGAACTTCTGCTGTTGGAATTAAAAAATATTTACATTCATTATTATTTTTAAAATTTTTTATTTGAAAAAGATCTTTACTAAATTTTGGTAATTGTCCAGTTCCATACAAAATTTTTTTTTTAACTATATATGGAACATAAATTTCTTCATAACCATGTTTATTAATATGTATATCTAACATGAATTGAATAAGAATTCGATGTAAATATGCTATTAATCCCTTTAAAATAATAAATTTTGATCCACTTAAATTTACAGCTGATTTTATATCAATTCCTTTATTTAAAATACCTAATTCTAAATGATCACGTATAGGAAAATTATATTGAATTATATTACCCCATTTTTTAATTTCTTTATTTTCATTGCTATTTTTTCCGATAGGAACATCTTCTAATGGTAAATTAGGTATTACACTATAAATATTATGTATATCTTTCTTTATATTATTTAATATAATTTTATATTTAGATATTTTATCATTATAAATAATTACTTTTTTTTTTAATTTAATAATATTATTAATATTTTTTTGTGATAAAATTTTAGAAATTTTATTTCTTTTTATTTGTAAAAATTCCATTTTAGTTTGTAAATTTTTTCGTTCTTTTTCTAATTTTTTTATTAAATCAATATTTAAATTAAAATTTCTTTTTTTTAAAATTTTATAAACATAATCAATATTATTACGTAGTAAATTAATATCTAACATAATATTTTCTCATAATAAAGATTAAATAATAAAATATTATAATATAAATATATAAAATTATATAAATTTATTTTATAAATATAGTATATTTAAAAAATGTTTAATTTTAATATATAAAATATTTTTAATTTGAAAAAATAAATATAAATGAAAAATAATAAAAAAACAAAACTTCTTATTTTAGGTTCTGGTCCTGCTGGTTTTACAGCAGCTATATATGCAGCGAGAGCAAATTTAAATCCTGTTTTAGTAACTGGGAAAAATATCGGAGGACAACTTATACAAACATTAAACATAGAAAATTGGCCAGGAAATTTCCCATATATAACTGGACCAAAACTAATGGAACAATTACATGATCATGCTATATATTTTAATACTAAAATTATTAATGATATAATAATAAAAATCATTAATTTTAAAAAATCACCTTTTATATTAGAAGGAAATTTATTTAATTTTATTTGCAAAAGTATTATTATAGCAACAGGATCATATCCAAGATTTTTAGGTTTACCTTCTGAAACAGAATTTTTAGGTAAAGGAATATCTTATTGTGCTATTTGTGATGGATTTTTATATCGTAATAAAGTGGTTGCAGTTATAGGAGGGGGAAATACTGCTTTAGAAGAAGCATTATATTTATCAAATATTTCTTCTCAAGTGCATCTAATTCATAGAAAAAATAATTTTAATGCAGAAAAAATATTAATTAATAAAATTAAAATTAAAATAAAAGAAAAAAAAATAATTTTACATACTCCTTACGTAGTAAAAAAAATATTAGGTGATAATACAGGAGTTACAGGTATAAAAATTTTTTCTGTTAATAGTAAAAATATTAAAATAATAAAATTATATGGTATATTTATCCTAATAGGTAGTATTCCTAATACTATTTTATTTAAAAAAAAATTAAAACTTAATAAAAAAGGTTATATATTAACAAATAATCAAAAATTAAATAATAAAAAGTTTTTTACACAAACAAATATTCCTGGAATTTTTGCTGCTGGAGATGTTATGGATAGTATATACAGACAAGCAATAACGTCAGCAGCTACAGGATGTATGGCTGCATTAGATGCACAAAAATTTTTAAATAATAATGAATAATTAAATTTTTAATTTATAAATTATTAATTCTTAATTAAATTTTAATGTTTATTATTTATTAACGACTACGAAAGATAATTCTACCTTTTTTTAAATCATATGGAGTTAATTCTACGGTAACTTTATCTCCTGTTAATATACGAATATAATTTTTTCTCATTTTTCCTGATATATGTGCAGTTACTATATGACCATTTTCTAATTTTACATGAAAAATAGTATTAGGTAATGTATTTAATACTATTCCTTGCATTTCTATATTATTTTCTTTAGACATAAAAATTCCTGATAATTATAAATATATAATAAAGATTATGTTATATTATTTTTTGTAAAATTCCAATAATAGCTTTTATTTATTAAATTGTTATATTTACCTTTTTTAATTAAATAACCATTATCCATAAAATAAATACAATCTGCTTTTCTTAAAATATTAATATTATGAGTAATAAAAATAATTGTTTTATTATAAAAAATAGAAAATAATAAATTTATTATTTTATTAGATGTCAATAAATCTAATCCTTCAGTAGGTTCATCTAATAAAATTAAATTTCCATTATGAATTATAGTTCTTGCTATACCTAATTTTTTTAATTCTCCTCCAGAAAGGATTCTACCTCCATCTCCTAGCCATATATTTAATCCTTTTTTATTGTTTAATAATTTTTCTAAACCTACTAATTTTAAAATTTTTATCAAATAATTATTATTAATATTTTTATTATTTTGATTGTTTAAAAGAATATTATTTTTTAATGTATCACTAAAAAGATATATTTCTTGATTTATAACACTAATATTATTTCTTAATAAAGATAAATTCCAATTTTTTAAATTATATTTATTATAATAAATTTTACCTTTCACAGGATCCCATGCTCTAGTTAATAACATTAATAATGTAGATTTACCACTACCATTATGTCCAGTTATAATTATTTTTTTTTTTGATTTTATATTTAATGATATATTTTTTAGTACATAAGGGGATTGATTATTATAACGAAATGATAAATTTACTATATCTATAGTTGAAATTTTTTTTTTTTTATATTTATTTTCATTTATAAAGTTAATATTAGGTTTTTGTTCTATAATATTAAATATATTTTTAGCAGAAAAAAATATTTCACTAAGATTTTGAAAAATATTACTTAAAGGAAGTAATATATTAGATAACGAAATTAAAAATAATAAAAATAAAATAATTTTATTTTTTAAATTTATATCATAAAAAAATATATGATTATAAATTATAAATATTATCATAATAATATTTATAATAAAAATTATTAATATTTGAGATTGAATATTATAATTATTTTGTATAGATTGTGTTTTTTGCCATTTTATTTCTAATAAATTTATTTTAGTAAGTATAAAATTAATACCATCAAATATTTTATATTCTAAATGATGTGATAAAAGATTGTTTATAGTAATATAATATTTTTTTTTAATTTTTACATTTTTTTCTCCTATTATTTTATTTTTTTTATAAAAATATATTAAATATAATAATAATAAAATTATAAAAATAATAAAAAAAATTAAAGAAAAGAATAAATTTAAAAAACTTAAATTTATAAAAATTATTAACATTGTAATTACAATACTAAATATTGGTGTAATTATTTGTATATATAAAAAATCTAATATTTCAATATCAGAAATTAATATATTTAATATTTCAATATTTTGAAATATAGTTAAATTTGATGGATATAAAGGAAATATTTTTTTAAAAATTAAAATTCTTAAATTTTTTAATAAATATAAAGTAGTATTATGTTTAGTTATTTTTTCATAATATTTGGTAATAATTTTTGTTATTGAAATAATTCTAATAATAATTGAAGGTATAATATAATTATAATATATATAATTATTTTTATTAATACTTAATAAAAAAGTAGAAGTTAATAAATAACCAGAAATTATGGATAATAAAATATCTAATAAATTATAAATTATAGATAAAATAACACCTAAAAAAATTTTTTTAATATATTTTTTATGATGTATTAAAAAATATAGTAAATAAAACATTTTAAAAATTCCTTTTTTTAAAAAAAAATTTTTTTTTTAATTTTGGATATATTTTTTTTATAATTTTACCGTTTTTCATATGCCAAATTTCATCATAATAACAAACATTATATATTTTATGAGTAATAGTTATACTAATATTAAAAAATAAAGTATTTTTTTGTATTATTTTCATAATATTATATTGATTTTTCATATCAATATTATTTATTGGTTCATCTAATAATAATAAAATATTATCTTTAATTAAAGATCTAGCAATAACTATTCTTTGTATTTGTCCAATTGATAAACATACATTTTTTTTATTAAGAATTGTATTTAATTTATTGGGTAATTTATTAATAAAATCTATTATACCAATTTTTTTTATAATTTTTTGTATTTTTTTTTTATTTATTTTTTTGTTAAAAAATAAATTTTTTTTAATTGTTATAGCAGGGAGTGTAGGATTCTGTTTAACATATGATATTTGTTTATACCAACTATATAAATTTATATTTTTAAATTCTATATTATTAACTTTTAATGATCCATTATATGGGATAAGACCTAATAAAACATTAAATAATGTTGTTTTACCACAACCATTAGGTCCACTAATAATTATATTTTTTTTAGATTTTATTTTAAAAGATATAGGTCCTATTAATATATTTCCTATTTTATTTTTAACTACTAAATTTTTAGCTTCTATTTTTAATTTTTTTATTTTTTTTAAAAAATAGTTTTTTTTCATATTTAAATTATTAAATTTTTTATTATTTAATAATTTTATAATATTATTAGCAGCTCCAATTGCTTTAGATTTAACATGATATAGTATTCCTAAATTATTAAAATTTTGAAAATATTCAGAAATTAAAATTAATGTAAAAAAACTATGAAATAATTTAATATTTTTATTATAAAATCCAAAATTTATGATATTTAAATATATAAAACTAAAATAGATGGCAATAAATGCTACAGAAATATTAATAAAAAATTCTAAAACTGCGGAAGTTAAAAAAACAATTTTTAATATTTCAATGTTTTTTTTTCTAAATTTTTCAATATATAAAGAAATTTTTTTTATTTCTATTTTTTTAAAATTAAATAATCTAATAGTTTCTATTCCTTTTAATCTATCAAAAAAAAATCCATTTAAAAGTGATAATATTTTAAAATTTTTTTTATTTTTTTTTATAGTTTTTTTCCCAATTAATATTATAAAAAAAATAATTAATATACTTATAATAATAAGTAAAAAACTTGTTATCCAACTAATAAAAAATATAGTTGTTAAAATTATTAAAGATGTTATTTTAATAGTGAATAATTGAGGTACATATTTTTTATAATAATCTTGTAAATTTTCTACTTGATCTATAATTAGAGATAAATCAGCTCCTGACATTTTATTTTTTAATTTTTCATAATATTGATGTAATAATTTATTTATAATTTTTTTTCGAATAATATTTTTTATTATTTGACTATAATTAAAATTAATTTTATTAATTAAAAATATTAATAATGATTTAATAATAAAACAAAAAAGTAATATTATACAATAATAAAAAATTTTATTTTTTTTTTCTTCAATAAAAAAAAATTGTACTTGTTTAGCTAAAATCCAATTTTGAATTACAATTACAAAAATATTAATAATATTTAATAAATATGACATTTTTAATAAATTTTTAGCAAAAAAACTCTGTTTTTTTAACCAAAAGATTATATATTTTTCTTTATATGTTTTCATAATAAAATATTACTTTTTACTATGTTGAGTAAAAACACAACATAGTTTATAAAAATTATTTTATAATTTTTCTTCTATTCTAATTAATTGATTGTATTTTGATATTCGTTCAGAACGACTCATAGATCCAGTTTTAATTTGTTCAGCATTAGTACCAACTGCTAAATCAGAAATAAATGAATCTTCTGTTTCTCCTGATCTATGTGAAATAACTATTTTATATCCTGCTTGTTTAGCAACTTTTATTGTAGATAAAGTTTCAGTAAGAGACCCAATTTGATTTAATTTTATTAAAATTGCATTAGCAACTTTATTTTTTATACCTTTTTTTAAAAATTTAGTATTAGTAACAAATAAATCATCTCCTACTAATTGAATTTTATTACCTAATAATTTTGTTTGATAAATAAAACCTTTCCAATCAGATTCATTTAAACCATCTTCTATAGAAGATATAGGATATTTTTTTGTTAAATTAAATAAAAAATGTGTAAATTCTTTTGAAGAAAGACTTATTTTTTCACTATTTAAATTATATTTTTTATTATAAAATAATTCAGAAGCGGCACAATCAATAGCAAAAGTGATATCTTTACCTAAAATAAATCCAGCGTTTTTAACAGCTTCTGATATTAAATCAAATGCTTCACTATTATTATTTAAATTTGGAGCATATCCTCCTTCATCACCTACTGATGTAATCATTTTATTTTTTTTAAGAACATAAAATAAATGATGAAAAATTTCTGAACCATAACGTATAGCTTCTTTTATATTTTTTGCACTAATAGGTTGAATCATAAATTCTTGTATATCTAAATTATTATCTGCATGTTTTCCACCATTAATAATATTAATCATTGGTAATGGCATAAAAAAATTTTCTGAGGTATTATTAATAATACTTATATATTTATATAATGGAATATTTTCAAATTTTGCTGCAGCTCTAGCATTAGCTAAGGAAACAGCTAAAATTGTATTTGCTCCAAAATTAGCTTTATTATTAGTATTATCCATATTAATCATAATATTATCTATATATGATTGATTTAATGAATTTTGATTAAATAAATATTTATTGATAGTAGTATTAATTATATTAATAGATTTTAAAACTCCTTTACCTAAAAATCTTTTTTTATCTCCATCACGTAATTCTACTGCTTCTTTAGATCCTGTAGAAGCACCAGAAGGAACTGAAGCCATTCCTATTATACCATTATTTAAATGAACTTCTGCTTCAATAGTCGGATTACCCCTAGAATCAATAATTTCTCTACCTATTATTTTTTTTATTTTAGACATTATAATTCCTTAATTTATAAAATATAAATCTTATTTAGAATTTATAAATAAATAATTAATTAAATTATTAAAATTATTTTTTTATAAAAAATTAATTAATTTTTTTTATAAAATATTTTAATTTTTTATTTTAATATTTTTTTGATATTAATTTAAAATTTATTTTAATTAACAAAATTTTATTAATAATTATTTTAAAAAAATATTTTTTATTAAAATTTAATTAAAATATAATATAAATGTTATTTATTAAAATTTTTTTTAAAAATATTTATATATTAAAAATATTACTAATTAATATTATTTTTTTTAAATTTATTAATAGAAAATAAAATTTCTTCATGTGCTTTTTTTAAATCTTCCCAACCATTAATTTTACACCATTTTCCTTTTTCTAAATCTTTATAATGTTTAAAAAAATATATAATTTGTTCTTGTAATAAAATAGATAAATCTTTAATATTTTTTATTAAATAGTATTCTTTAGAAATTTTTTTATGTGGTACTGCAATTATTTTATTATCATTACCAGATTCATCTATCATATTTAATAATCCTATAGGACGACATCTAATTACAGAACCAGGTAAAATCGGATATTGAGTTATTACAACTACATCTAAAGGATCCTTATCTAAGGATAAGGTATTATTTATATATCCATAATTAAATGGATAAAACATTGGAGTAAGAATAAAACGATCAACAAATAATACTCCATTTTTTTTATTAATTTCATATTTTACTGGATTTGAATTTAAAGATATTTCAATTATTACATTAATATCATTAGGAATATTTTTTCCAGAAGAAATATTTTTAAAATTCATATTTAATTACCTTACATTAAACTTAAAATATTAATATTAATTATTGTATATTTTAAACGTATTTTATTATAATATATATATTACAATTTATATATATTAAAAATATATACGTTTATGATATAAATTATTAAATATTTTTATATAAAATATAAAATTAACAATTTAATTAATAATTTTTTTATAAAGAAAAAAAATATGGCTAGAATTACAGTAGAAAAAGCTGTTAAAAAAATAGGTAATAGATTTGATTTAGTTATTGTTGCTTCTAAAAGAGCAAGACAAATACAAATAAGAGGAAAAATTCCATTATTAGTAGAAAAAAATGATAAAACAACTATTTTAGCATTAAGAGAAATTGAACAAGGTTTAATTAATAAAAAAATAATTAATAAGTATGAAAAAAATACAGAAAAAAAATTGGAAACAATAGACTTACATAATTATTAATTTTATTTCAATTAAATTCCATTATAATAGAATTAGTTAAATATTAAATATTAAATATCAATATTCATTACTTGTAATGCGTTATTTTTTATAAATAATCTTCTTGGTTCAACTTCATTACCCATTAAAGTTGAAAATAATTGGTCAGCTTTTTTTGCATCTTCAATAGTAACTTTCAACATATTACGAGTTAAAGGATTCATAGTTGTTTCCCATAATTGATTTGGATTCATTTCTCCTAATCCTTTATATCTTTGTATAGTAAAACTATTTTTAGATTCTTTTAATAACCATTTAATTCCTTCTTCAAAAGAATTAATATTTTTACATTTTTTATTTTTTTTTACATAATAAATTTTTTTCTTTTTTAAAGAAATTAATTTATTTCCTAATAAAAAAATTTTTTTATATTCTGTACTAATAAAAAAATCATGATTTAATAAATATTTATTTTTATTTCCATATTTATTTTCATATATTATAGGTTCAAAAACATTCTTTTCTATATTTTTATTAATTGATCCTGTAAATATAGTATTTATAAAATTATTATTTAAATATAATAATAAATTATCTAACCATAATTTAACATTATTATAATTATCAAGTTTATTTAATTTTAAATTATATAATAATGCATAAAATATTTTTTTTAAAAATATATATTTAGAAAATTTTATAATTTTTTTAACAAAATTAAATTCTTTTGCTAAGATCCATAATTTTTTATCAGATAATTTTTCTTTTGCTCCTTTAAAATAAAAAATTGCTTTTTTTAAAGCTATTTTTAATTTATATAAAGTCATTTCTTCATCATTCTTAATATATAATTTTTGATTACCTTTTTTTACCTTATATAAAGGAGGTTGAGCTATATATATATGTCCTTTTTCAATAATTTTAGGCATTTGTCTATAAAAAAATGTTAATAATAAAGTACGAATATGAGCTCCATCTACATCTGCATCTGTCATAATAATAATATTATGATATCTTAATTTTTCTAAATTATATTTTCCAGAACTAATATTACAACCTAAAGCAGTAATTAAAGTAATTATTTCTTGAGAAGAAAGAATTTTATTAAATTTAGCTTTTTCTACATTAAGAATTTTCCCTTTTAATGGTAAAATAGCTTGATTTTTTCTATTTCTACCTTGTTTTGCTGAACCACCAGCTGAATCTCCTTCTACTAAATAAATTTCAGATAGAGCGGGATTACTTTCTTGACAATCTGATAATTTTCCCGGTAATCTAGATATTTCTGTAAAATTTTGATTTTTTATTACTTCTCTAGTTTTTCTTAATGTATCTCTTATTTTTGCTGCATATATAATTTTATTTACTATATTTTTAGCATCTCGAGGTTTTTCTAATAGAAAAAACATCAATTGTTGATTTACATAACATTCAACTAATGATTTTACTTCTGATGATATTAATTTTTCTTTAGTTTGAGAAGAAAATTTAGGATTAGTAATTTTAATAGATATAAGTGCTATTAATCCTTCTCTAGTATCTTCTCCTGTTATATTTATTTTTTTTTTTTTATTATATCCTTCTTTATCTATATATGAATTTAATGTACGTGTTATAGCAGATTTTAATCCAGATAAATGTGTTCCTCCTTGTATTTGAGGTATATTATTAGTAAAACAACATATTTTTTCTTTAAAAGAATTATTCCATTGCATGGCTATTTCTATATTAATAGAGCTATTTTTTGTATAACAATAAAAAATATTTTTATGAATTGGATCATAATTTTTATTTAAATATTTAATAAATTCTTTTATTCCTCCAGTATATTGAAAAAAATTATATTTATTATCTTTTTTATTAGTTATAGAAAGAAATAATCCTGAATTTAAAAATGATAATTCTCTTAATCTTTCAGATAAAATTTCATAATTAAATATTTGAATTTTATTAAAAATATTATAATTAGGCCAAAATCTAATATGAGTACCTGTTAAATTAGTAATTCCAATTACTTTTAATCGATTTTTAGGGAAACCATTATAATAAAATTGTTTATATATTTTCCCATTTCTTTTTATAGTTAATTCTAATTTTTTAGATAAAGCATTTACTACAGAAATACCTACACCATGTAATCCTCCAGATAATTTATATGATTTATTATTAAATTTTCCTCCAGCATGTAATACAGTCATAATTACTTCTGCTGCAGATATTTTTGCCTCTCTATGAATACCAGTAGGTATCCCTCTACCATCATCAATAATAGAAATAGAATTATCATTATGTATAACAATATTAATTTTTTTACAAAAACCTGCTAAAGATTCATCTATAGAATTATCAATAACTTCAAATACCATATGATGTAAACCTGTACCATCATCTGTATTTCCTATATACATACCTGGTCTTTTTTTTACAGCATCTAAACCTTTCAAAATTTGAATACTTGATGAATCATAATATTTATTGGTCAAATTAAACTCTCACATATCTTTATATTAAATTAAATTTTAAATTTTCATTGGCATGATTAAATAAAATTTATTTTTATTATAAATATCTTCTATTTTAATACTAGAAATATTATTAATAAAAGATATTTTTATAATATTACCATCTAATACATTTATTACGTCAATTAAATAATTAATATTTATTGATATATCAATATCATATTTTATTTTATTATCATATTTTTCTATTTCTAATATTTCTTCAGCCATTTCATTATTAATATTGATACTAAAAATTTTTAAATTATAATCATTAAATGATAATGTTACTCCTTTAGTTTTTTCATTTACAAGAATAGAAATTCTATGTAAAGCATTTTTAAATATAATACGATTAATTTTAATAGTTTTATGAAATATTTTAGGTATAATTTTTAAGTAATCAGGAAATTCACCTTTAATTAGTTTAGATGTAAATTTTAAATTATTAAAAATAAAACAGATATTATCATTATTAATTTTTATATTTACTAATTCATCAGTATTTTTAATTAACCTTGATAATTCAAATATACTTTTACGTGGTATAATTACAGAATAGTCATCAATTATTTTTGTGTTAAAAATATATGAAGTATAAATGGATAAACGATGCCCATCAGTTGATACAACATTTAAAATATTATTTTTAATTTGTAATAACAAACCATTTAAATATTTTCTTACATCATTATTAGCTATTGAAAAATAAGTAGCATTTATAAATGTTTTTATCATATTATGAGTAAGATTAAATTTTATATCATGTTTTATAAAATTTATACCAGGAAAATTATTTACAGGAAAAATAGTTATTGTAAAATAACATTTTTGTGATGATATTACAGCTTGATTTTTGTTAAATAAAATTTTAATATCTTTATTTTTGGGTAAACTATAACATATATTATAAAATTTTTTTCCTTGTATTGTAATAGAATATTTTTTTTTGTTAAATTTATTATTTAAAATAGATACTATTTCTATTTCTAAATTAGTACTTTTAAAAATAATTATTCCATTTTCTAAAAATTCTATTAAAATATTATTAATTATTGGTAATACGGAACGATTAGTAATAATATTTGTAATATATTGTAATGGTTTTATTAATAATTCACGATTAATTATAATACTATATTCCATAAATTTTTTATTTTTTAATTTAAATATATAACATAAAACATTATCATTATAATGATAACATATTAAATAATGTTAGTAATTAAATTATTAATTTATTTTAAATATTTTAAAAAAAAAATATATAAAATATTTTTTTTATGTAATAATAAATTATATATAAATATATATAGGTATAAATTTAAATGAAACGTACTTTTCAACCATCTATATTGAAAAGAAAAAGATCTCATGGTTTTAGAACCAGAATGAAAACACATAATGGGAGAAATATTTTAAATCGTCGTCGTGCTAAAAATCGTGTTTATTTGACTGTATCAGATAAAATAAAATTTAAATAAAAAAGTGAATAATTTTCATTTTTCTAAAAAAAAACGTTTAACTTCATTAAATTTTAATTTTATATTTAATCACCCAAATAAAATAAAAAATAAGTATTTTACTATTTTAAGTCATATAAATAAATTAAAATATTCTAGAATTGGTATAATTATACCAAAAAAAAAAATTAAAAAAACAAATATTAGAAATAAATTTAAGAGAATTATTCGGGAATATTTTCGTTTAAATCAATATATATTTTATAATATGGATTATATTATTATGATAAATAATAAAAATATTCTAAAAATAAATAATTTTTATTGTAAAATATATTTAGAAAAAATATGGAATATTTATAAAATAAATTAATTTTTTGAAATAAAACTTATTTTAAATATTTTATTTTTATAAATTTAAATTAAGTTATTTTTATTGTAATTTATAATATAACTTTCAATAAATTAATAAATTAATGTGAGATTAATAATGTATTTTAAAAATAATATTATTTTAATTATTTTTTGTTTATTTAGTTATATAATTTTTCATAATTGGGAAAAAATACATAATTATAAAAGAAATAATACAGAAATAATTATTAGTAAAAAGATTCTTAATCATAAAAATTATAAAAAATTTTTTTATATAATTAAAAAAAATAATATTGTGATTAAAACTGATAAATTTCTTTTATATATTAATCCATATGGAGGTAATATTGAAAAAGTATATTTACTAGATTATTCAAATAAATTAAATTCTAAAAATTTTTTTACTTTATTAAAAAATAAATCTGATTTTATATATCAAATTAAATCTGGTATCTCACAAGAAGATAATTTTAAAAAAATTGAAGATGTTTATAAAAATGAAATTTTTTTCTCAAAAAAAAAATATTTTCAATTGGAAAAAAATAAAAATATATTAAAAGTACCTTTAATTTTTAATAAAAAAAATATTTTATATATAAAAATATTTACTTTTATAAAAGGAAATTATTCAATAATTATTAATCATCAAATTTTTAACAAAACAAAAAATCCTATTAATATATCTATATTTGGAAAAATAAACCATTCTAGTAATATACCTAAAAAATATTTAGAAAAAAAACATAGTAGTATTACTATTAAAACATTTTATAATATAGCATATTCGACTGAATATAATAAATTTAAAAAATATAAATTTTCTAATATAAAAAAAAATAATAATATTAGTATTAATGCTAAAAACGGCTGGATAGCTATGTTACAACAATATTTTGTTTCAGCTTGGATTCTTCCTAATCTTTCTAAAAAAAATAATATATATATAAAAAAGTTATCTAATGATGTTATAAGTATTGGATTTAAATCTTCTAATTATTTAATTTTATCAGGAGAAAAAAAATTTTTTTTATCAAAATTATGGATAGGTCCTAAAATTCCAGAACAAATGTCAAAAATTGCTCCATTTTTGGATTTAACTATTGATTATGGTTTTTTATGGTTTTTATCTAAACCATTATTTAAATTATTGAATTTATTATTTAATTTAATAGGAAATTGGGGTTTTTCAATAATTATTATTACTATAATTATAAGAATTATTACATATCCATTATCAAAACAACAATATATTACCATAGCTAAAATGAATTTTTTACAACCAAAAATAAAAAAAATTAAAGAAAAATTTGGTAATGATAAAAAACGTTTTAGTCAAGAAATATTTCTATTGTACAAAAAAGAAAAATTAAATCCATTTTCTGGTTTTATACCTTTTATTATACAAATGCCTATTTTTTTAGCATTATATTATGTATTAACTAATTCTATAGAATTAAGACATGCTTCATTTTTATTTTGGATACAAGATTTATCTTCTGAAGATCCATATTATATTTTACCAATATTAATGAGTATTACTATGTTAGTTATTCAAAAAACTTCAAAAAATAATTATGATAATAATCCTTTACAAAAAAAAATTTCATATATTATACCTATTTTTTTTAGTTTATTTTTTTTATGGCTCCCTTCAGGATTAGTCTTATATTACATAATTAATAATTTAATTACAATATTACAACAAAAATGGATATTTTATATAATAGATAAAAAAAATTATAAAATTTAATAATTTAATTTTAAAAACTATGGAAAAAAATAAATATACAATAGTTGCAAGAGCAACTTCTTTAGGTCAAGGTAGTATAGGAATTATAAGAATATCTGGTAACAAAGTTTTAGATGTAATAAAAAATATATTAAAACTTAATTATATAAAACCAAGATATGCACATTATTTACCTTTTTTTTATAAAGATAAAATTATAGATAAAGGTATTGTGTTATTATTTCCAAAACCTCATTCTTTTACAGGAGAAGATATTTTAGAATTACAATGTCACGGAAGTACTATACTTTTAGATTTATTAATTAATAATATTATTGCAATACCTGGTATTAGAATTGCTAATCCTGGTGAATTTTCAGAAAGAGCTTTTTTAAATAAAAAAATTGATTTAACTCAAGCAGAAGCAATTGCTGACATTATTTCAGCTAATTCAAAAGCTGCAGTATTTTCAGCAGCAAATTTAATGAATGGAAAATTTTCTTTATTGTTAAAAAAATTTTCAAATATCATTACTAATTTAAGAGTACAAATAGAATCATTTCTTGAATTTGATTTAAAAATTAATTTTATCATTTTTTATTCTAATATTAAAAAAACACTAAAAAAATTATTAAATAATTTAATAAATATTCAAAAATATGTTAATAATGGAATAAGAATTAAAGAAGGTATTAAAATAACTTTAATTGGTCCACCTAATTCTGGTAAATCTAGTTTAATGAATATTATTACTAATAAAAATATTTCTATAATTACTAATATTCCTGGAACAACTAGAGATATTTTACGTGAAAATATTTATATAAATTCTGTTCCTATAGAAATAGTTGATACTGCAGGTATTAGAAATACTAATAATGAAATTGAAATTTTAGGAATTAAAAAAACTTTTAAGGAAATAACAAAATCTCATTATTTATTTTTAGTAGTAGAAGATAAAATATCTGAAAATAATTTACTAAAAATAATAAAGATTAAATTAAAAAAATTTTTGAAAAATACTCCTATGATTATTTTACGTAATAAAATAGATATGACAAATAATATTCCAGAAATAACTAATAATTATAATTATGTAACTATACGATTATCAATTAAGAATATGAAAGGAATATCATTATTAATGAATTTTATTAAACAAAAAATTATATTTACTAATAATAATGAAGATCAATTTACAGCTAGAGAAAGATATGTTAATTCTTTAAATTATATATATAAATTTTTAATAAAAGGTCAAAAAAATTTTTTAAAAACAAATTCTATAGAATTATTATCTGAAGATTTAAGATTAATACAAAAAGAATTAGATTCTATTACTGGAAAATTTACTTCTAAAGATTTATTAAAAAATATTTTTTCTCAATTTTGCATTGGTAAATAAAATTTTATGCCTGAACTGCCTGAAGTAGAAGTTATTATAAACATAATAAAACCATATTTAAAAGGAAAAATAATTAATTATTCTATTGTTAGAAATAAAAAATTAAAATATTTTATTTCAGAAGACATAGTAAAAATAAAAAATCAAAAAATTTTAGATATTAAAAGAAGAGGAAGGTATATAATTATTGTTTTAATAAATAATACAATTATTATACATTTAGGTATGACGGGAAAATTATTTTTAATTAATAAACAATACTCTTCTTATCATAAACATGATCATATTGATTTAATTATTAATAATAATTTAATTTTACGTTATACAGATATTAGAAAATTTGGTTTTTGGTTATGGGAAGAAAAAAATTATAAAAAAAACATATTTTTAAAAAAATTAGGTCCTGAACCATTAGAATATTCATTTAATAATATATATTTATATAATTTTATACAAAAAAAAAATATTTTTATTAAAATAATGTTAATGGATAATAGTATGGTAACGGGAATAGGCAATATTTATGCTAATGAAATATTATTTTTATCTAAAATATTACCTACAAGAATATCAAGTACTTTAAATTTTAAAGAAATTACTTTTTTAGTTAAAAATATTAAATTTATTTTAAATAAATCAATTAAGTATGGTGGTTCTTCTATAAAAGATTATAGACAACCTAATGGAAATATAGGTAATTTTTGTAAATATTTTTTTGTATATGGTAAAAAAAATAAATTATGTAAAATCTGTAAAAAAACAATTATTAAAATAATTTTAAGAAACAGAAGTACTTTTTTTTGTTCTAAATGTCAAAAATAAATATTTTTAAAATAAAAAATTTAATTTAATAAAGACGTAATTTGATTATATATTTTTGATTTTCCTAAAATAATTCTACTTAAAATAACTAAAAATAAAGAAATAATTATTAGTATTGTTGATAAAACATTAATTTCTGGAGTTATGCCAATTTTAGCCATTGAATAAATTTTTAATGGAAGTATTTCGTATTCAGGTCCTGTAACAAATGTTGATATTGTTATATCATCCATAGATAAAGCAAAACTTAATAACCAACTTGAAATAATTGCTGGTAATATTAAAGGAAATATAATTTTTGTTAAAATAATTATTTCATTAGCTCCTAAATCTTTTGCTGCTTCTAATATATAAATGTTAAAATTTTTTAATCTAGAATAAATAGTAATTACTACATAAGGTAAACAAAAAGTAATATGTGAAAATAATAAAGACCAAAATCCTAAAGTAAAGTTTAATAATACAAACAATAATAATAAAGAAATACCCATAACAATATCAGGAGATATAATTACTATATATAATAAAATACTTATAAATGATTTTATATAATCATTATAATGATATAATGATAGAGCTGTTAATAAACCAATTAAAGTTGTGAAAGTAGCAGTCATTATTCCAATAACTAAGGAATGATATGTAACTTCTAATAAAGCAGTATTATGTAGAATTTCGTAATACCATTTAGTACTAAATCCTTGCCATATTATTCCATAACGTGATGAATTAAAAGAATTTATGATTAAAAGAATAATAGGAATATAAAACCAAAAATAAATTAAATACATAAAAATAATTCTTGAAATATATTTAAACATTATTTTGAAATTCCTTTTTATTTAAAAATTTTATGATTTTAAAATATAGTATTAAAAAAAATCCGGTTAATAATGTTATTATGGTACTTGTTGCAGCTCCTAATGGCCAATCTCTAATATTAAGAAATTGATTTTTAATAATATTTCCTATTAATAAATTTTTAGCTCCACCCATTAAATCAGAAATATAAAATAAACCCATACTAGGTAAAAAAACTAATAAGCATCCAGCAATAATTCCCGGAATAGTTAAAGGAATTATTATATAAAAAAAATTTTTCCATAATGGAGCTCCTAAATCTTTTGCTGCTTCTATATAAAATTTATCTAATTTTTCAATACTAGCATATATTGGAACAATCATAAAAGGTAATAGAATATATATTAATCCTAAAATTATGGCTGTAGGAGTATATATTATACGAATAGGATTATTAATTATTTTTAAATAAAGTAAAATATAATTTAACCATCCATTAATTCCTAAAAATATTTTTAAACAATATACTCTAATTAAAGAATTAACCCAAAATGGTAAAAATAAAAGAAATAACATTAAAGATCTTTTTTTAGAAGATATTTTTATTAAACACCATGCAAATGGATATCCTATCAAAAGACATATAATTGTAGTAATAAATGAAATAAATAAAGAATTTATAAAAACTTTAATATATAAAAAATTTAATAATTTTAAATAATTATAAAAAGAAAATTTAAATATAATTAAATTATAATTATCTTTTTTTAAAAAACTAATAATAATCATTATTATATTTGGTAAAAAAATAAATAATAATAACCAACTAGTAATTAAAAAAATTATAATTTTTTTAATATATTCTATTATTTTTTTCATAAGGTAAAACAACCTCCCATGTTTCAACCCAATTTATTAACATTTTTTGATTAAGAGAATGATCCATGTAAGGATCATTTTCATTAAAAAATTCACTTACAATAATAATTTTCCCATTTTTAAGTTCTAATATAGATTCTAAAGTCATACCTTTATAATTTTTTTCTTTTATGTAACCAATCATACCTGATGTTAAATTAACATTATTATTAATTTCTTTAATCTTTAAATCTTCTGGTCTTAATAAAACATGTATTTTTTCTCCAGGAAAAACAGGAAATGTAACTTTAAGATTACATATATAACCTTCTAAATTTGCTTGTACTTGATTGTTATATAATTTTTTTATAATAATAGCATCAAATATATTAATATCACCTATAAATTTAGCAACAAATAAATTTTTTGGTTCTTCATAAATTTCTCTAGGAGTTCCTTCTTGTTCAATTTTTCCATTTTTTATTAAAATAATACGATCTGATATACTTAAAGCTTCTTCTTGATTATGAGTAACTAATATAAAAGTAATACCTAATTTTCTTTGTAAAGCTTTTAATTCATTCTGCATTTTTTTACGTAATCTATAATCTAAAGCTGATAATGATTCATCTAATAATAATATCCTAGGTTGATTAATTACTGCTCTTGCTATAGCAACTCTTTGTTGTTGTCCTCCAGATAATTCATGAGGTTTTCTATTTATAAATTTTTGTAATTGAACTATATTCAATATCTTTTCAACTTTTTTTATTATTTCCTTATTTGTTTTTTTTTGCATTTTTAATCCAAAAGCTATATTATCAAAAACAGACATATGAGGAAATAAAGCATAATTTTGAAAAACAGTATTTATCTGTCTTTTTTCTGCTGGAATTTTTGTTATTTCTTTTTTATCTAATATAATAGAACCACTATCTACTTTTTCTAAACCTGCTATTAAACGAATAATTGTTGTTTTCCCACAACCAGAAGGTCCTAATAAAGTAATAAATTCTCCATTATTTATATTTAAATTTAAATTAGAAATAATTTTTTTACCTAAAAAAGATTTATTTATATTATTAAGATTAATTAATACATTTTTAAAATTTTTTTTTTTCATAAAAATACTCTAATTAAATATTAATTTATATTTAATAAACTTATTAATATAAACTAATTAATAAAAATTAAATTTTATAACTGATGATTTTTAAAAATTAAAAATTAAATTTTAGAAAATTTTTATTTTTTATAGTAAAAAATTTATTTTCTATTAGAATAAATTGAAAAAATATAATAAAATTAAATTACTGAAATTTCTTTTTCTATAATACCACCCCCTAAACAAATATTTTTATAATAAAATACTGCTGATTGACCTGGAGTAACACTAAATATAGGAGAATTAAAATATACTTTAATTTTTTTATTATTTAAAAAAATTATTTTACATTTGACTTCTTTCTGTCTATATCTTGTTTTAAGGGTATATATTTTCGAAATATGAGGTCTATAATTATTATCAATCCAAGTTATTTTTTTTAAAATTAATCCAATAGAATATAAATATAAATTTTTTCTATCTTGTACAATGGTTAGAGTATTTTTTTTAATATTTTTTTTATAAACATACCATGGTTTATTGCCATAGGATAAAGATCCTCCTAAACCAATTCTTTTTCTTTGTCCTATGGTATAATGGATTAATCCTTTATGTTTACCAAGAACATTACCGTTAATGTCAATTATATTTCCTTTTTTTGAAGACAAATATTTATTTAAAAAATTAGGAAAATTTTTTTCACCTATAAAACAAATTCCTGTTGAATCTTTTTTTTTAGCATTAATAAATTTAAATTTTTTAGCAAAATATCTTATTTCTGTTTTTTTTAAACCTCCTATAGGAAATAAAATTTTTTTTAATTGTTTCTCTTTTATTGTATATAAAAAATAACTTTGATCTTTATTTAAATCTATTCCTTTTAATAAAAAATATTTATTTTTTATTTTTTTACAACGAACATAATGACCTGTACTAATATAATCTGCACCTAAATGTTTAATAGCAAAATTCATGAAGTATTTAAATTTAATTATTTTATTACATAATATATCAGGATTTGGTGTATATCCTTTTTTATATTCAGAAAGAAATTTTTGAAAAACAAAATCCCAATATTCAGTTGCAAAATTAATTTTATGTAAAAAAATATTTAATTTTTTACAAATATATTCTACATAAAATAAATCTTTTTTAATATTACAATTATTATTTATATCATCTTCTTCCCAATTTTTCATAAATAATCCTTCTACTTGATAATTTTGTTTTTTTAATAACCAAGCAGAAAAAGAAGAATCTATGCCTCCTGACATTGCAATTATTACTTTTTTTTTAAGCATATAAATTTTTTAAAAAATTTTTTAATAAATATAAAATTATGTAATTATATAGTATATTATTATTTATTAAATAAATAATATATTTATTATTATTTTTACATTTTTTTTGTAGTTTTTATCCCTAACAAAAATAATCCTTTTTTTAAAAATAAAGAAGTTAAAAAAACAATTTTTAATCTACTTACTTTTAATAAATTATCTTGTAAATTTAAAATTTTACAATTTTCATAAAAAATAGAAAATAATACTGTAATTTTATATAACCAATTACATAATAAATGTGGTGTACCTTTATCAACTATTTTTAATATAATTTCCTCAAAATCTAAAAATGTTACAGCAAGTTTAAATTCAGAATAATTTACAAATTTAATTTCTAAGTCTAATAAATTACTAAAATCAATATCAACTTTTTTTAAAATAGATTTTGCTCTTACATAAGCATATTGAATATATAAAGATGTATTTCCATCTAAAGATAACATACTATCCCAATTAAAAACATAATTATTAATTCTATTTTTTGATAAATCAGCATATTTTATAGCTCCTATTCCAATTATATGAGATAAATTTTCTAACTCATTTTTTTTTATAGAAGGATTTTTTTTAATAATTATTTTTTTAGATCTTTTAATAGATTCATTTATTAAATTATTTAATTTTATATTTTTTCCTTCTCTTGTCTTAAAAGGTTTATTATGTTTATTTAATATCATTCCAAACATATGATGTTCTAATTTGACATTAGAAGGTACATAATGTGCTTTTTTAACTATTTTAAAAATTTGATTTAAATATTGATTTTGACGCGAATCTACGTAATAAATAATACGATGTGTTTTAAAAATTTTATAACGATACTTAATACAAGCAATATCTATTGTTGCATAAAGATATGCTCCATCTTTTTTTTGAATAATTACAGCCATTAATTTACCTTTTTTATTTTTTAGTCCTTTTATAGGAATAATAATAGTTCCATTATCATTAATGGCTATTCCTTTTTTTTTTAAATCTGTAATTATATTTGGTAGCATATCATTATATATACTTTCACCCATAGTGTTTTTAGAAGTTAATTCTACGTTAAGTTTTTTATATAATTGATAATTATAATTCATAGTAATATTAACTATTTTTTTCCATATTTGTACACAAAGAGGATCTTTTTTTTGTAATTTAACTACATAAGATCTTGATTCTATTGCAAATTTTATATCTTCAGAATATTTTTTTCGTGCTTTTGTATATAATTTTTCTATATCAGATATTAAAATATTGTTTTTTTTTTTTTCATAATTTAAAAAAGCAATAATCATTCCAAAATGAGTACCCCAATCACCAATATGATTAATTTTAATAACATTATGTCCAGCAAAAGATAAAATCTTTACCATAGAATCACCTATTATTGTAGATCTTAAATGACCTACATGCATTTCTTTTGCTATATTAGGACTAGAATAATCTACAACAATGTTTTCAGATATAATTTTTTGTGTTAATCCTAATTTTTTAGAAGTAAATAATAAATTTATTTGTTTTGATAACCATTTTTTTTTAATAAAAAGATTAATAAATCCTAATTCAGATATATTAATTTTAGATATTATATCTTTTAAATTTAAATACTTTACTACTTTTATAGCTAAATCATTAGGATTTTTTTTTAAAGAAATAGCTGCAGATATAATACCATTAATTTGATAATGTCCTAATTCTATTTTTTTACATTGACGTAATACTACATTATATTTAGATGGTATACCTGCTTTAATCATTGATTTATGAATTTTTTTTGAAAGAATTTTTTTTATATTCATATATTACCTATTTTTATATTAATTTAAATATTTAATTAATTAATAAATAATAAATTTGATTTTTAAAATTTGATTTTTAATATTATAATTAAAAAAATTAAAATATATAAATTACTATAACTAAATTTTTTTTCTGAAAATAATTTAAAAAATATATTTTATATATAAATAAAATTATTTAATTTTTTGTAATTAATTATTAAAATTAATAATTTTTTAAATTATTTAATTATATTATTTAAATTTTATTTAAACAAATGACTAAAATATACTTTATATTTTATTTAAAAATATAATAAATTAAAATTAAATATATATTTTAATAAGCAAATATAATTTTTAAAATATGTAATATTAAATATTAATAAAAATAAAAATAATTTTATTATAAAATTTTAAAAATATTTAATTATAATTTTTATATATATATTATATTAATTATTTTAATATAATTAAAATTATTAAAGTTAATTTTTTTATTTAATTTAAAATATATTTATTAAATAAAATTATTATCTAAAATATATAGAATAATATTTTATTACTAAATTTAATTTATTTTAGATTATTATTTTTTAGAATATTTACAAATTAATTTAAATTATATTTTTATTATATAATTATTATAGATAATTTACATAATAAAATAAAAGATATAATTTAAAATACATTAAAATTTAAATTAATTACATAAAAAAAATTACTATTTATTATAAAATAAATATATTAATTTTCATTAAAAAAGGTTATATAAAATGAAAAACAAAATTTATTGTGGTCATATTAATAAAAAATTTATCAATAAAGAAATAATTATTTATGGTTGGGTAGATAATTATCGAAATTTAGGAAAATTAATTTTTATAAATTTAAAAGATAGAGAAGGTATAATTCAAGCTATTTTTACACCTAAATATAAATTAGCATATAATATAGCAACTAAATTACGTAATAATTTTTGTGTTAAAATTAAAGGAATAATAAATGAAAGAAAAGAAAAAAATAAAAATTTTAATTTATTTACTGGAGAAATAGAAATTATTGTATCTGATATATTTATATTTAATAAATCTAAACCTTTACCTATTGATATAAATACTATAAATAAAGAAGAAGTTAGATTAAAATATAGATATTTAGATTTAAGACAAAATAAAATGATTAAAATAATTAAATTAAGATCAAATATAATTTCTTATGTTAGAAATTTTTTGGAAAAAAATAAATTTCTAAATATTGATACTCCTATATTAACAAATATAACTCCAGAAGGATCTAGAAATTATTTAGTACCTAGTAGAATACATAAACATAATTTTTATGCATTACCTCAATCACCTCAAATATTTAAACAATTATTAATGATTGCAGGATTAGATAGATATTATCAAATAGCAAAATGTTTTCGTGATGAAGATTTAAGATCAGATCGTCAACCAGAATTTACTCAAATTGATATAGAGATATCTTTTACAAAACAAAAAAATTTTATATCTTTTATAGAAGAAATAATATTTAATTTATGGAAAAAAATAAATAATATATCATTACATAACTTTAAAATTTTAACTTATAATGAATCAATGAAAAATTTTGGAACAGATAAACCTGATTTAAGAAATAAATTAAAACTTATAAATTTAACTAATTTTTTTATTAAAAAAAATAAAAAAAAAAATAAAAATAGAATAATTTCTATTTCTATTAAAAATAAATATGTAAATAATATAAAAATACAAAGTTTCAAAAAATATAAATACTATATAGAAAAACATGGTACGAAGGATTTAAATATATATCAAGTTTATAATAATAAATTAATTAATATTTTAAATAATAAGACTAATACTATCTCTTTAAATTTAAGTAATAAAGAAATAAAAAATATTATTTATAAAAATAATGCTAATAACAATGACATTATTTTTATTGGAACAGAAATAGTAAATGATAATATTTCATCTATGGGATTATTAAGAAAAAAATTAGGAAAAGATTTTAATTTAATTAACCATAATAAATGGTCTACTTTATGGGTTATAGATTTTCCATTATTTAAAAAAGATAAAATAGGAAATTTAGTTTCAGTACATCATCCTTTTACATCTCCAAAAAAAGTATTTTTAAAAAATATACTAGAAGATAAAAATCTTGAAGAAATTTTATCAGATTCGTATGATTTAATAATTAATGGTTATGAAATAGGTAGTGGTTCTTCTAGAATACATAATTATAAAATACAAAAAAAAATATTTGATATTCTTAAAATTAATAAATTAATTCAAGAAAAAAATTTTGGATTTTTTTTAAAATCATTAAAATTTGGAACACCACCACATATGGGAATAGCTTTAGGGTTAGATAGATTAGTTATGTTATTAGCTAATACAAATAATATTCGTGATGTAATTGCTTTTCCTAAAACAACTTCAGCAACATGTCTTTTAACAAAATCTCCTAATATTATTAATTATAATTTTCTGAAAGAATTAGGATTATCATATACAAAATATAAAGGATAATTTTTTTATGTCAGGACATAATAAATGGTCTAATACACGTTATCGTAAAAAAATACAAGATAATAAAAAAGATAAAATTTTTTCAAAAATTATTAAAGAATTAAATTCTGCAGTAAAAATAGGTCAAGAAACAAATCCAAAATATAATTCTAAATTACGTTTAGTTATAGAAAAAGCATTATCATTCAATATAAATCGTTCAACTATTAATAATATTCTAAAAAAAAATATAAATAATAAAAAAAATGATAAATTAAAAGAAATTTTTTATGAAGGATATGGTCCTGATAATGTTGCATTAATGATAAAATGTTTAACAGATAATAATAATAGAACTGTTTCTTTTATACGTCATATTTTAAATAAAGTAGGAGGTAATTTATATAAAACTGGTACAGTAAATTATATTTTTAAAAAAAAAATATATGTAACATATTCATCTATTAATAATTCAAATAATATTATTGATATTGCTAAAAAATTAAATACACATAATATTATTTTTAATAAAAAAAATATTAAAATAATTTTTACACAAAAAAAATATAAATTTTTTACTAAAAAAATAAAAAAATTAAAAATAAAACCAATTAAAACAGAATTAATAATAAAACCATTTTTTAAAAAAAAAATAAATATTTTTATAAAAAAAAAATTAATAAATTTATTATTTTTATCTAAAAAATGTAAAGATATTAAAAAAATTTATCACAATGCTGAAATATAATAAATATTATATTTATTAGTTTTATAAAAAAAAGATTAATAATATTATGACAATAATTTTAGGTATTGATCCTGGTTCTAGAGTAACAGGATACGGTTTAATTAAAAAAAATGGGAAAAAAATAATTTATATTGATAGCGGATGTATAATTTTAAAAATTAAAGATTTTCCTACAAGATTAAAAATAATTTATAATAATGTAAGTAAAATAATAAATAAATTTAAACCAGATAATTTCGCTATAGAACAAATTTTTATGGCTAAAAATGCTGATTCTGCTTTAAAATTAGGTCATGCAAGAAGTGCTGCTATAGTATCTGCTGTTAATCATAACCTTTCTGTTTTTGAATATTCAGCAAGTAAAGTAAAAATGACTGTTGTCGGAATAGGAAATGCTAAAAAAAAACAAGTACAAGATATGGTTTTTATGTTATTAAAATTACCTTTTTATCCTAAAACTGATGCTGCTGATGCATTAGCAATTGCCATTACACATAGTCGTATTTTATTATAAAAAAATAATTATTTACGTAAAAAAATCTAATTAAATTTAATTATTTGGAAACATTTAATAATTTATTTTTTATTAAAAAATAAATTATTAAGAAAATATTTTTTTATAAAATTAAAATTTTATTAATTATAAATTTTTAATATAGGATCAATACCTGCAATAACTTTACCTGAATATTTTTCAAATTTAGTAATTTCTTCGATATTAGAAATTACTACTGGAGTTAATATAGATTTAGCTATTTTTTTTAAAAAATCTAAATCCAATTCAATAATAATTTCACCTTTTTTAACTTTATTATTTTTTTCAAAATTAAATTTTCTTTTAAATCCTTTACCTTTTAAATTTACTGTATCAATACCAAAATGGACAAATAATTCTATATTATTTTTAGTTTTTATAGAAAATGCATGATTAGTATCAAAAATTTTACCAATTATACCATCAACTGGAGAAACTATAAAATTTTCTGTAGGATCAATAGCAATACCATCTCCTACTATTTTATCTGAAAATACAACATCAGGAACTTTTTCTATATTTATTATATTTCCCGTAATAGGAGCAAATATTTTAGTAATACTAACTTTTTTACATTTTTTTTTAAAAAAATTAGAAAAAATATTCATATTTATCACCTTTTAATAAAGATTAATTTTTTTGTTAAATTCTAATAATAAATTTTTTATATTTTTAATATTAGATTGTAATAAAACATTATTAGCTAATTCTATAGCTTGTTTCATTTTTATTCTACAAATAATATTTTTTGTTTTTGGAATAGAAATAGCACTCATACTAAATTCATTTAATCCCATACCTAATAATACAGGGATAAAATGTTCATTACTTGCTAATTCACCACACATTCCTGTCCATTTTCCTTCTGAATGTGAAGCATCTATTACTTTTTTTATTAAATAAAATACAGCAGGATGCATTGGATTATATAAGTGTGAAATTAAATCATTACCACGATCTACAGCTAAAGTGTATTGTATCAAATCATTAGTTCCAATACTAAAAAAATCAATTTCTTTTATTAAATGATGAGCTATTATAGCAGATGCAGGAGTTTCTACCATTATTCCTATAGGAATATTTTTATTAAAATCATATTTTTCATTTTGTAATTGTTTTTTTAAAAAATTTAATTCTTCCTTTAAAAAAAAAACTTCTTCTATTGAGATTATCATAGGAAACATAATATGTAATTTACCAAAAATAGATGCTCTTAAAAGTGCTCTTAATTGGGTATGTAAAATATCTTTACGATCTATACTAATTCTAATAGCTCTATATCCTAAAAATGGATTTTCTTCTTTAGGTAAATTCATATATGGTATTTTTTTATCTCCACCTATATCCATTGTTCTAATGATTACAGGTTTATTGTTCATTTCTTTTGTTACTGTTTTATAAACATGAAATTGTTCTTCTTCGGAAGGAAAAGAATTTCGATTCATAAATAAAAACTCTGTACGATATAAACCTATACCATCAGCACCATTTTTTATAATATTTTTTAATTCATTTAATGAACCTATATTAGCACAAACTTTAATTTTATAATTATCTTTAGTTATAGCAGGTAAAATACATTTTTTTTTAAACTCATTTTTTTCTATTATATATTTATTATATATTATCTTTTTTTTTTTAATTATTTCATTTGTAGGATTAATAAAAATATTATTATTAATACTATCTAAAATAATATAATCATTAGTTTTAACTTTTGTAGTTATATTACCAGTACCTACAATAGCAGGTATTTCTAATGAACGAGCCATTATAGCAGTATGAGAAGTTTTACTACCTAAATCAGTAATAAAACCTAAAATCTTTTTTAAATCTAATTGAGCAGTTTCTGATGGTGTAAGATCTTTTGCAATTAAAATTACTTTACTATTAATTTCATCTAAATTTTTAGTATTTAAACCTAAAATATTTTTTATTAAACGATTTCCTATATCTTTAATATCAATAATTCTTTCTTTTAAATATTTATCTTTTAAATTTTTTAAAATTTTTATTTGAGATTTTATTACTAAATTTACTGCACTATCTGCTGATAAAAGATTATTTTTTATTAAAAATATAACTTCTTTAGTCATTTCTTCATCTTTTAATAAAAGAATATGTCCATCAAAAATTGATAATTTATTAGAACTAAATTTTTTTAATGAATTATTTTTTATATATTCTAATTGTTTTACAGATTTTTTTTGCCCATTTAAAAATTTATTAATTTCTAAATCTATTTGATTATTAGTAATTTTATTATGATTAATAATAAAATTATCAATCTTTAATAAAAATGCTTTACCAAAAGAAATACCAGGAGAAGCTAAAATTCCTGAAATCATATTTTTCTACCCCTATTTATTACATGATAATTTTTATATTTAAATTTAAAAAAATTAAAATAATTTTTATAAAAAATTTATAATTTAATTTTATCAAATAAAATAATAATTTTAAAATTATAAGTATTTTCATAAAAATTAGAAATTAATTTATAATTTTTGAATTATTTTTATTAAATGTTCTATTGCATTTTTTTCATCTTTTCCTGAAACTTTTAAAGTAATTAAAGTACCTTTAGTTAATCCTAATGTTTGTATTTTAAATAAACTTTTAGCATTTACTGTTTTTCCATTAGAAGTAATTGTAATATTTGATACAAAATTTTTTGCTTCTTTTACAAAAAGTGCTGCTGGACGTGTATGAAAACCATTGTTATTATGAATAATAATTTCTTTTTCTAACATTACTTTATCCTAAAATTTGATATATTTAAAATATTTATATAATTATATTATAATTAATTAATATTTACTCAATTTATAAAAAAATAAATAATAATTATTTATATAAATAATTATTATTTATTTTATAAATAACATAGATAAATTATCTTGGCTACTAAATCCAGATTAATTAAAGATATAATTTTTAGTTATATTTTAAATTTTTATTTAAGATAATCTTTTTTATAAAAAAATTACTATTTTCATATAATATTACAAAAAAAATAGATTTATATATTAAAATATATAATTATAGATTTAAGAAAAAATATTTTTAAGTTAAATTAAAATAATATCTAATAAAATTTTATTATTGGAATAAATAATAATGACAATAAAATTATTTGATAAAAAACATAATAAAAATAATATTTCAATTAAAACTATCTTATCTTTAATAAAAGATTATAATACTCCGTTTTGGTTATATTGTGCAGAAAATATAAAAAATAAAATTTTACAATTAAAACAGTTCGATACAATAAGATTTGCACAAAAAGCTTGTTCTAATATAAATATCTTAAAATTAATGAAAAATGAAGGAGTAAAGGTAGATGCTATTTCTTTAGGAGAAATAGAAAGAGCAATAGTTGCCGGATATAATCCTACAAAAATAAATGATATCGTTTTTACATCTGATATTTTTGATAAAGAAACATTAAAATATATTAAAATACTTAATATCACTGTTAATATCGGTTCTATTGATATGTTATATCAATTAGGTCATATATCACAAAATCATAATATATTGTTAAGAATTAATCCTGGTTTTGGATATGGACATAATGAAAAAACAAATACAGGAGGAGAAAAAAGTAAACATGGTATTTGGTATAAAGATTTAAAAAAAGCTATTTATATTATAAAAAAATTTAATTTAAATTTAATCGGAATACATATGCATATAGGATCAGGAGTAAATTATAGACATTTAGAAAAAGTATGTGATTCAATGTTATATAATGTTTTGCAATCATATATGCCAAAAATTAATATTATATCTGCAGGTGGAGGATTATCTATTCCTTATAAAATAAATGACATAAAAGTTGACACTAATCATTATTTTAATTTATGGAATAATACAAGAAATATTATTAAAAATTTTTTTAAAAAAAATATAAAATTAGAAATCGAACCAGGAAGATTTTTAGTAGCTGAATCTGGTATATTAATTTGTCAAGTATGTGCTATAAAAATGATAAAAAATAAGAGATTTGTTTTAGTAAACATAGGTTTTAATGATTTAATCCGTCCTGTAATGTATGGAAGTTATCATTATATATCTGCTATATCTTATCAAGGTAAAGATATGTCTGTTTTTCCAAAAGTAAAAACTATTATTGCAGGACCATTATGTGAATCAGGAGATATATTTACACAAACAAATAATGGAGAAATAATTTTTTTTATGTTACCTAAAGTAAATATTGGTGATTATTTAATTTTTCATGATACTGGAGCTTATGGAGCATCTATGTCTTCTAACTATAATAGTAGACCTTTAATACCAGAAATCTTAATTGAAAATAATATTCCTAGAATTATTAGACGTCGTCAAAAAATACAAGAACTAATAAATTTAGAATTATTTTAATTTTTTAAATTAATTTTATGTTTTAAAATATAATTTAGAAATTTTTTTTTAAAATAAAAAGATTTAGGAGTTATAAATATGACTTTACCATTTTTATTTATAGCTTTTGTTAATTTTGTTTTATTAGATTTATTTTTAACTAATAAAATATAACCATTATAAAAATTAATGTTTTTTATTTGTCCTAAAATAAGTAATTTTATTAAATTATTCCAATCATTATATAATTTTATTTTATCATCATTAGATGGCTCCCATAAAAATGCTTTTCCAATTTTATTCATTGTGAAAGGAATATTTATATTTTTAATAATAGGTATCCATAAAATTTTTGATAATTTGTTATATAATTTACTTTTATAAAATATAAAATTTTTTTTATTAATTAAAGAAAAAGAACAAATAAAATTATCATTAATTACTTTTTTTTTTTTGTTTATCGTAAGTGTTTTAATTTCTATACCTAAATAAGGTAAATCTTTATTTAATCTATTATGTGAATTTTTTCCTATTAAATAAAATTCAATTAATTTTCCTATAATTCCTTTATCTTCTTTTATATTTTTTGGTATTTTATAATCTAACCATCTTGCAATATCAATTATATTAAATCCTTTTATTAATTGTGCTCTTAATAACAACATTTTTTCATCATAAATAATTGAAGAAAATATTTTTTTCATGTATATAAAATTTTATTTATAAATAATAAATTATATAATAAAATTATAAATAAAATAAATTTTTAATAAGAATAAATAAAAAATATTTTAAAAATAAATAATATTAATATATTTTAATATAAAATTATGTATTTATTTAATTAAATGTTTATAATAAATATAATCAAGATAAAATATAAAAATACTAAAATTCATAAAAATATAAAAGAAATTAATAATTTACTATTTTCTATTTGTAGATAAAAAGATAAATTATTACTATAATATTTTTAATTCTATAAAAAAATAATGTATAAAAATTATTAATTTTTTTAAATAAAAAATTATAGAATTAAATAATAAATATACTATAAATTTTCATATTTATAATTTATGTTAAATAAATTTAATTTATATAGAAAATTAATTATAAAATAATATAATATTTTATTAAATATTTTATATAAATTTTTTTTAGAAACTAAATTTATAAATTATAAATTTAGTTTATTTTACCATTTTATGGCATAATAAATTTTTTATAGAAAATTTTATAAAATATGATAAAAATTTTATTTTTTATAATTATTATAAGAGAATTTTTCTATATTAATGATAATCTTTAAATTAATCATTTTTATAAAAATTAAATAATTAAATATGTTTACAATTTATTATTCTAATAATATAGATATTTTATTAAATTTAATAAAAATACAAATTATCAAAAAACCATTAATAAATCCATTAGAATCAGAAATAATTTTATGTAATAATATGAGTTTTTCTAAATTAATAAAAATAAATTTTTCAAATATACTAGGAATATATGGAAATATTGACTTTCTTTCTTTTGATAAATTTATTTGGAACTTATTCAAAAAAATAATACCTAACATAGATAAAGATGATTTTTTATGTAAAGAAAATATTATTTGGAAAATAGCATTAATTTTTCCTAAATTAATATATACTCCAGAATTTCATTATTTTAAAAAAAATTTTTATTATAAAATAAAAGATTTTAATTATTTATTTAATTTATCTATACAAATAGCAAATTTATATGATAAGTATCAAAAATATAAACCAGAATGGTTATTATTATGGGAATATAATGAATTTTTTTTATCATTAAAAGATAAACATCAAATATGGCAAGCTAAATTATGGAAAGAATTATTAATATATTATAAAAATAAGTTAAATAAAACATTATGGAATTATGGAAAATTATATAAATTTCATAATAAAAATAAGAAAAAGAATAATTTTAAATATAAATTTTTACCGGAAAGAATATTTATATTAGATATACAAAATATTCCTTTAATACATTTAAAATTATTAAAAGAAATAGAAAAATATATAGAAATACATATCTTAATATATAGTCCATCTAAATATTATTGGGATAATTTACCAAATTATAAATATAATAAAAATATAAATATTAATAATGAAAATTATATTTATAATAAATTATTACTTTCTTGGGGAAATTATCATTTAAATAATGTTAATAAACTAGTAGATTTACCAGCTAGAATTATTGAAACTTTTATAAAAAATAATACAATAAATTTATTAAATAATATAAAAAATAATATATTATATTCATACGAATATAATATAAATAATAAAAATAATCAAAAAAAAGAAATAAGTTATTCAGATAAATCTCTTCAAATATATATTTGTGAAGATTTTTATACAGAGATAAAATTATTATATAATGAAGTATTATATACTTTAAAAAAAAATAAAAATTATTTTTTACATGATATAATTATTATATCTCCTAATTTAGAATTATATATCCCATTTATTAATTCAGTATTTAAAAATTGTAATTTACCAATTAATATAGGTTCTAATTCTAATAAATTAAAAAATTTGAATATTTTAAAAAAAATTTTATTTTTATTAAATTTACCTTATAAAAAATTTACTCCTGAAGAAATTTTTTTTTTATTAGAAGATAAATATATATCTAAAAAATTTTTTTTAAATAAAGAAGATTTAGAATATTTAAATTATTGGGTTAAAAAATTAGGCATAAAATATGGTCTAAATTTTAAAAATTTTAATAAAATTATCTTTAATAAAGATCAATATACATGGAAATTAGGTTTACACCGTATGTTTTTAAATTATGCATTTAATTTTGAAAAATGGAATAATATTATTCCTTATAATGGTTCTATTGGTTTATCTAAAGATTTACTTGGTAAATTTACTAGTTTTTTATTTAAATTAGAAAAATGGAAAAATCAACTTAATAAAAAATATTTTTTAAAAAAATGGCAAAAAATTATATTAAAATTATATTCTGATTTTTTTCCTTATAGTACTTATTTATATAATAATATATATTTTATTATAAAAAAAATAATATTTTTTCTTGAAAATGGACTAGTATCAAAATATAAAGAAAAAATATCTATTGATATAATAATAGAAAAAATTAAATATCAAATTAAACAAGAAAATAAAAAATTTTTTTTTCATATAAATAAAATAAATTTTTGTCCTTTTCATATATTTCAAAATATACCTTTTAAAAAAATTTTTATGATAGGAATGAATAATGAATATTTTCCAAAAAAGTCATATCCTATTATTTTTGATTTAATGAAAAATTATCCTTATAAAGAAGAAAAAAATTATTTAGATGAAGATAAAAATTTATTTTTAAAATTAATAATGTCTGCAGAAAAAAAATTATATATTAGTTATTCTAATAATAAAAAAATAAATAATGTTCAAAATATTTCATCTAGTATAATTAATGAATTATTAATATATATTTCTAATAATTATTATATAAAAAATAATAAAATTAATAATCATATTATTAAATATATTTATAAAAATAAATTTAATTTTATACTAAAAAAAAAAGAAGAAAATAATATATATAATAAAAATATCAATATTTTAAAATCTATAAAAATAACAAAAATAAAAATTAATAATTTAATTAATTTTTGGAAACACCCTGTTAAAGGTTTTTTTAATCAAAGATTAAAAATATATTTACAAGATTTAAATAAAATTAAGTTATTAAATACAGAACCATTTAATATTGATTATTTACAAGAATATATTATTAATAAAAAAATATTATATTCATTAATTTTAAATAAAAATATTAATAATTTGTATAATTATTATTTAAATAAAAATATTTTACTTTATGGATATTATGGAAAAATATGGTGGGAAGAAAGAGTAAATAAAATGAAAAAAATATTTAATTATAATTTTAAAAAAAATAAATATACAGAAATAATTAATAAAATTGATTTAAAAATTTTAAATATTAATTTAAAAGGACAAATTAAGTATTTAAATTATAATAATAATTTAATAAAATTTGAACCTAAAATAATAGATATTAAGAATATTATTAGTTTATGGATAGAACATTTAATTTTATGTGTAAATAATATTTATGTTAATTCTAGTTTATTATTATTTGGTTCGAAAAATACAAAATATATTTTTCAAATCTTATCTAAAGATAAAGCTTATGTTTTATTAAAAAAATATATTAAAGGTTATATATCTGGTATAAGTTTCCCTATTATGTTACCTATAAAAAGTTCATGGAAATGGATAAATATTTGTTATAATAAAGAAAAAAAAATTATTAATAATGATTATGCTATACAGAATAAAGCAAAAAAAATTTTTTTTTATTATTGGAATAAAAATGATTATTTTATAGGAGAATCTAAAGATTTATATTTTGATAGATTAAGTTTTAATTTAGATAGCAAAGAATGGATAAAAATTAAAAAATTAATTCAAAAATGGATGTTTAATTTAATTTATTATGCTGATCAGAGTTTATATAATAATGAAAAAAAATAAAATAAAATTTAAAGAATTTGATCCATTTAAAAAAAATTTAAAAGGAGAATATCTTATAGAAGCCTCTGCAGGTACTGGTAAAACATTTACTATTATTATAATATATTTAAGAATGCTTTTAGGATTATATAAAAAAAATGATAACGTTATTCCTTTAAATGTAGAACAAATTTTAGTAGTAACTTTTACTGATATTGCAATACAAAATTTATGTAAAAGAATAAAAAAAAGTATTCATATGCTATATATTGGATGTATAGAAGGTAAAAGTAAATATAATATTATAAATAAACTTATAAAAAAAATTAAAAATCGAAAAATAGCTATTACTTTATTATTAAGAGCTGAATTAAATATGCATAATGCATCTATTTATACAATACATGCTTTTTGTCAAAAAATAATAAATTTAAAAAATTATGAATTTCAGAATTTTTTTTTAAATAAAAAAATAATTAATGATGAATTAATTTTACAACAAAAAGCATCTATATTTTTTTGGAGAAAATATTTTTATAATTTACCAAAAAAAATAATTAAAATTATTTTTTTTTATTGGAAATCTCCTAATGATTTATTAAATTCATTAATACCATTTATAACAAAAAAATCAACTTTAATAATAAAATATCACCTTAAAAATATTAATATATTAGAACAATTTCACAAAAACATAAAATATATTAATATAATAAAAAAATTTTGGATTAAATATAAAAATATTATAGTAAATACTATATATAATTCTAATGTTAATAAACATATTTATAATAAAAAATTAATAAATAATTGGATAAATATTATTAATTTATGGAGTTTTACAAAAACTGTAAATAATTCTTATCCTAAACAATTATTAAGATTTTCTCAAAAAATTTTAAATGAAAAAACTATTGATAAAAAAAAAATACCAAAACATATCTTATTTAAAATTATAGAAAAATTTTTAAATAAAATTATTAATTTAAAATTTTTAATAATTTTAAAAGCGATAAAATATATAAATCAATATGTAATTAAAGAGAAAAAAAAAAAAAAAAAAATAAGTTTTAATGATTTATTAAATATTTTAAATAAAGAATTAAATGGTATCTCAGGAGATCAAATATCTAAAGACATAAGAAATTTATTTCCTGTCGTTTTAGTAGATGAATTTCAAGATACAGATCAACAACAATATAATATTTTAAAAAAAATATATC
This sequence comes from Enterobacteriaceae endosymbiont of Donacia clavipes, assembly GCF_012570365.1. Classification (GTDB taxonomy): domain Bacteria; phylum Pseudomonadota; class Gammaproteobacteria; order Enterobacterales; family Enterobacteriaceae. Next base: position 415,513 of record NZ_CP046208.1, on the reverse strand, counting down.
TAAATCAATCTAAACATATTATTTTTTTAATAGGAGATCCTAAACAAGCCATTTATTCTTTTAGAGGTGCTAATATTTTTACTTATCTACAAGCTTCATCTGAAATTAAAAAATGTTATACATTAAAAAACAATTGGCGTTCATCTAGTACAATGGTTAATAGTGTAAATAAATTATTTTCTAATAGATCACATCCTTTTTTATTTAAAAATATAGTTTTTCGTCCTATTTTTTATACAATAAAAAAATTAAATTATCATTTAATTATAAATGATAAAATAAAACCTGGTATTACTTTTTGGTATATGAATAAAAAAATTAGTATAAATTTATATAAAAAAAAAATAGCGTATCAATGTGCATATAAAATATGTAAATTAATAATTTTAGGTCAAAAAAATAAGGCATTTTTACATAAAAATGGAAAAAATCAGAAAATTACTATTTCAGATATAACTATTTTAGTTCGTAATCGTTATGAATCTGATATTTTACAAGAAGAATTTATAAAATTTAATTTACCTTCTATTTATTTATCAAAATTTGATAATATTTTTGAAACACAAGAAGCAAAAGAATTATTTTTATTATTAAAATCTATTTTAGAACCTAATAAAAAAAAAAGAATCATAAATTTTTTAGCAAGCAAATTATTTAATATAGATTTATCTTATTTTGATAATGATAAAAAAAAATATTTTATTAAAAAAATAATTTATAAATTTACTAAATATAAATATATTTGGGAAAAAAAAGGTATTCTTAATATGTTAGAAACAATTTTTTTAAAAGATTCTTTTTTTTTACAAAAAAATAATTCTAATTATATTAAAAAAAAAATAGTAAATATTTTATATTTAGGAGAATTAATACAAATATCATGTTTTAATATAAAAAATAATAAAATAATAATAAAATGGTTATTACAACAAATTACATATCCTAATAAAACTTTATTAAATAAACAGAATGAATTACATAATGATATTAATAAAATAAAAATTATGACTATACATAAAGCAAAAGGATTACAATTTCCTATTGTTTGGTTACCATTTATTTCTTCAAATACTTTAGATTCAATAAACAATAATGGTATAATTTTTCATAATAGAAAAAATTTTGAAATAAATATAGATTTTAAAAAAAATAATGAAAGTATAAAATTATTTTTGGAAGAATCACTTTCTGAAAATTTAAGATTATTATATGTAGCTTTAACAAGATCTATTTTCCATTGTAGTATTGGAATTTCAAATATAAAATTTAATAATTCAAAACAACAAAACTTATATTTATCATATAATACTTCTTTAAATTTTTTAATTAAAAATAAAAATAATAATTCTAATATAAATTTAAAAAAAAAATTAAATAATTTAAAAAATAAAGATATTTGGATTCAAAATATAGAAAAAAAAAAAATTATAAAATTAAATATAATTTATAAAAAAGAAATAAAAGATAAATATTTACTTAAATTCAAAAATAAAAATTTTAACTATAAAAATAAAATTTTATTAAGTTATTCACAAATAAAAAAAGAACAAGATAACTATCTAAATAACTCTAATAATAATTATAAACATAAATTTTTAAATTTTAATAAAAAAAATATAAAAAAAACACAATATACTTTTCCTATTGGGAAAAATGTAGGTATTATAATTCATAATATTTTAGAAAAATTAAATTTTACAAAACCTATTATAAATAATTTTATTAAAAAAGAATTAATAAAAAAAAATATTGATTCTTCTTGGAGTATTATATTAACAAAATGGTTAAATAATATTTTATTAACTCCATTAGGTAATAATAAAATTATTTTAAGTAAAATAAATAATGCAAATAAAAAAACAGAATTTGAATTTTTTTTATCAATAAAGGATTTTTTTTCTTCCGAAAAATTTAATAATATCATAAATAAATATGATTTTATTTCTAATAAACTCACTAAATTAAATTTTCAAAAAATTAAAGGATTTTTAACTGGAGTAATCGATTTAATCTTTTTATGGAATCAAAAATATTATATTATAGATTATAAAACTAATTGGTTAGGTTATAATCATAAATATTATCAAAAAAAATATCTTAAAAAAGATATATGTTTAAACCGTTATGATATACAATACCAAATTTATACTTTAGCTTTACATAAATATTTAAATTATCGTATTATTAATTATAATTATGAAAATAATTTCGGAGGAGTTATATTTTTATACATTAGAGGAATACATAAAAAAAAAAAAAGTGGTATTTTGGAAATTAGACCATCTTACAAATTAATTAATGAATTAAGTGAATTATTTTATTAATTTAATTATAATAAAATTTAATAATAAAAAATATGTATAATTTTTTAAAAAAATTATGTAAAATAAAAATCATTCGTTTAGTTGATTTATATTTTTCTCTTATACTTGTTTCTAAAAAACATAAATTTTTAATGTTTGCTGTTACTTTACTTAGCAATAATATTGGAAAAGGAAATACTTGTTTACCAATATCTAAATTATATTTTAAAAAAAAACTTAAAAATAAAAAATATTCTTTTTTATTAAAAAAAATACAAGAAATTAATAAAATCAAAAATTGGAAGAAAATTTTATTATCTTATAAAGATATTGTTAGTAATGGAGAAAAAATTACTCCTATTATATTAGAAAATAATTGTTTATATTTATATAAAAATTGGTATGAAGAAAATTTTATAGTTAATAATTTTATTAAAAATAATTATGTTTTTATAAAAAAAGGTAAAATTAAAAATATATTAAATTTTTTATTTAAAAAAAATGAAATTTTACAAAAAACAGCTATTTTTGCTTCATTAACACATAGGATTAGTATTATAACTGGTTCTCCAGGAACTGGTAAAACAAGTATAATACCAAAAATAATTTTTACATTTATTAAAATTTTTTCAAAATCTTTAAAAATAAAAGTTGCTGCTGCTACTGGAAAAGCATCTGTTAGATTAACAGAATCTATAAATAAATTTTTTAAAAATATTTCTAAAGAAAAAATAAACGAAAAAGAAAAAAAAGATATTCCAAATAAAGCAACTACTATACATAGTTTATTAAAATTAAATATTTATACTAAAAAAACTATATTTAATAATACAAAAATCTTAGATGTAAATTTATTAATAATAGATGAATCATCTATGATAGATTCTAATTTAATGTATATTATTTTAAAAAAATTACCTTTAAAATGTCATTTAATCTTATTAGGAGATGATTATCAGTTGCCTTCCATAGAATATGGAAATGTTTTTAAAGATTTATGTTATTTTAAAAAATTTTTTTTTACACAAAAATATTTTTCTTTATTAAGAATAATTACTAACAATAAAATAAAAAAAAATTTAAAAAAAACTAAATTTTTTTTTCGTAATTTTATTACTGTCTTAAAAAATAATTATAGATATAAAAATAATTCAGGAATTAATAAATTAGCAGAATTAATAAAACAAGGAAATATTTTAAAAATTAAAGAATTATTTTCATTAAAAAAATTTAATAATATAAATTATATTAATATTTCAAATATAAAGGAATATGAGTTAATGATACAAAATTTCATTAATGAATATAAAAAATATTTTAATTATTTAAATAAAAATAATAATAAAAATAATAAAGTTATAAATAAATTTAATCATTATCAAATAATATGTGCTGTAAAAAATGGATTATTTGGTACAAAAGAAATTAATAATCTAATAGAAAAAGAACTTTTTAATAAAAAAATAATCAATAATAATACAAAAAAAAATAATTGGTATATTGGTAGACCAATTATTATTATACAAAATGATAATTTCTTAAATTTATTTAATGGTGATATTGGTATTACTTATTTAGATAAAGATAATAAAAAATTAAGAGTAAAATTTTTATCAAATAAAAAAAAATGTAAGATAGTTGATATCAAAAATTTACCAGCACATGAAATAGCATATGCTATAACAACACATAAATCTCAAGGATCAGAATTTAAAAATATTTCTTTAGTATTACCAAATAAACTTTATCCTTTACTAACAAGAGAACTAATATATACTGCTATTACACGATCTAAAAAAAATATAACAATTTATAGTAATAAACTAATTTTTTATAAATCAATAAAAATAAAAATACAAAGATATTCTAATATAAAAAAAAAAATAATAAATTATATAAAATAATTTATTAAAAAAATTTATTATGAAAAATTAATTTTTTCCTTAATACGTGCTGCTTTACCTGTTAATTGACGTAAATAATATAATTTTGATTTTCTTACATAACCTTTTTTTTCCACTTTAATAGAATTAATTATTTTAGAATATAAAGGAAAAACTCTTTCAATTCCAATGCCATTAGATAATTTTCTAACAGTAAAGGAACAATTAAAACTATTTTTTTTAGTTATTGAAATAACAGTTCCTACAAAATTTTGAAGTCTTTTTTTTGTACCTTCAACAACCCATATTTTTATTTTTAATGTGTCTCCAGATCTAAATAAAGGAAATTTTTTATAATTTTTAATTTGTTCTTGTTCTATATATTTAATAATATTATTCATTTTCTTACTCCAAAAAATTTTTTTTTTTAAAATAATAATTTTTAAATTCATTAAATAAAATTTCTTCTTTTTGAGTTAATTTTTTTTTTTTAAATAAATCCAATCTTTTTAACCAAGTAATACCTAATGATTGTTTTAATCTCCACTCTTTTATTTTTTTATGATTTCCTGATAATAATACAGAAGGAACTTTATTTTTTAATAAATTTTTTAATTTTTGAGGACGAGTATAATTCGGTGAATCTAATAAACCATTATTAAAAAATGAATCAGTATTTCCTGATGAAATTTTATTTAATACTCCAGGAATTTGTCTTACTAATATATCTATTAAAACCATTGCAGGTAATTCTCCACCACTAAGAATATAATCTCCTATAGAAATTTCTTCATCTACAAAATTATTAATGATACGTTCATCTATACCTTTATATCTACCACAAATTAATATTATGTTTTTATATAACATTAATTTTTTAATTAAAGAAATATTAATTTTTTTACCTTGTGGAGATAAGTAAATTAATTTAACATTATTTTTCATATTTAATTTTGCTTGATAAATAGATTTTATTAATGGTTCGGCTTTTAATATAACACCATCTCCTCCCCCATAAATATAATCATCTACTTTTCTATTTTTATTATCAGTAAAATCTCTAGGATTAAAAAAATTAATATTTAATAATTTTCTTTTTATCCCTTTATTAATTAAACCATAATTAAGAATTGTTTGAAACATTTCAGGAAATAAACTAATAACATTAATCCACATAATAATTTTTTTATACCACAAAATTATAAATACCAGTCTATTATTATATAATTATTAATTAAATCTATTTTTTTTATTATCTTATTTTCAATAAATGGTATTAATATATTATTTTTATTTATATTTATAAGATTAGATTTAATTATAATAATATCATGAATTTTTGTTTCCATAATATTATTAACTATACCAATATAAATTTTTTTAATATTAATTACTTTACATCCAATTATATCATTCCAATAATATTCATCTTTATTTTTATATTTAATTAAATTATATTTAAATATGTAAATTTTATGATTAACAAAACTAATTGTATCTTCATTCTTACAAAAATGATTAACTTGAACAATATAACTTTTTTTTTTTAAAATATATTTGTTAAAATTTAAAAATAAAATTTTTTTTTTATTATCTAAAATAAATAAATTTTTATAAAAAAAAATATCTATTTTATTTTGAGTATAAGAAAATAATCTAATCCACCCTTTTATACCATAAACTTTACCAAATTTTCCTAAAATTATCTTTTTTTTTAACATAATTTATATATAAGTAAAAATAAAAATTACTTTAACAAATTATACACTCTTTTTGAAAGAATAGCACCTTTAGATATCCAAAAATTAATTCTTTCTTTATTAAAAAATAAATTTTTTTTACTTTTATTTATATGAAATGGATTAAAATAACCTAATTTTTCTATAAAACGACCGTCTCTAGCATTTCTATTATCTGTAACAATTATTTGATAAAAAGGTTTTTTTTTTATTCCTTTTCTAGATAATCTAATTATAACCATAATTATTTTCCTTATATTTTAAATTTTAAAAAAATTTCTTTCCTAAAAAATTTTTTATATTTTTAATTATTCTATGTATATTACCATTTTTTTTCATTTTTTTAGTAATTAATTTCATTTGATTATAATATTTTATTATAACATTTATTTTTAAAATAGAAACACCAGATCCAGAAGATATTCTTTTTTTTCTAGAAAAATTAATTATATCAATATTTTTTTTTTCTAAATTAGTCATTGAATTCATTATAGTTTTTATATTAATAATGGTCTCATTATCTATATTAATAATATTCATTATAGGATGTGTAAAATGTTGTATATTATTTAATTTCATTTTTTTTAATAAAATATTAATATTTTGACTTCCTATTTGTTTTATTTGTTCTAATTGATCTACAAAATCTTGTAAATTTAAATGATTTTTATTTTGTAATTTTTGAATTAATTTTTTATTTTTTTTAAGATTAATTTTTTTTTGTATATTTTTAATAATAGCTAATTCAGAAGACATTCCTAATATTTTAGATACAATTTTCTCAGGAGAGAATATATCTATATTATTAATTTTTTCTCCAGTACCAATAAATTTTATTGGTTTTTTTATTATATATTTAACTGATAAAACTGCACCACCTCTAGTATCACTATCTGCTTTTGTTAAAAAAATTCCTGTTATAGGTAATATTTCATTAAATTTTTTAGCACTATTAATTGAATCTTGTCCTGTCATTGCATCAATAACAAATATTGTTTCTATAGGATTAAGTATTTTATGAATATTTTTTATTTCTTCCATCATTACATTATTAATATGTAATCTTCCTGCTGTATCAACTATTATTATATCATAAAAATTAATTTTAGCATGATGTAATACTTTTTTAGATATTTCTATAGGAAAATTTTTTTGACTTATTTTAAAATAATCTATTTTTACACTTTTTGCTAAAATTTTTAATTGTTGTATAGCTGCAGGTCTATATATATCAGTTGAAACAACAATAATTTTTTTTTTATATTTTTTTTTCAAAAAATATGCTAATTTTACAACACTTGTTGTTTTACCTACTCCTTGTAATCCAGTAAATAATATTACTGCAGGAGGTTGAGTAGCTATATTAATACTTTTATGTGAAGAATCCATGATTTTAATTAAATTTTTTTTTACTAATTTTATGAATTCTTGACCTGGAGTAAAACTATTATTAATTTTTATTCCAATTGCTTTTTTTTTTATTTTATTAATAATTTTTTTAATAACTTCTAAAGCTACATCAGCTTCTAATAAATTTATATAAATTTCATTTAAAGTTTCTTTTATATTTTTTTCTGTTAAACGTCCATAATTTCTGATTTTTAATAATGTTTTAGATAATTTTTTACTTAAGTTAGCAAACATATAAATTCCTTATATATAATATAATTTTAAATTTAATTTAAAATTAAAATTTTAAATAATTAATATAAATTTAATTTAATATTTTAAATCTATAATTATACAAATAAAAATATTTTATTAAAATAAAAAATAAAAAATTTTAAAATATAATATTTATTATTATAATTTTAAAAATATAAATTTAGTATATATAAATTATAAAAAATACATATGATAAATAATACAAAATTAGAAATAATTATTAATAATAAATTAAATATAAAATTGAATATAAAAGATTGTGTTCCAAATGGATTACAAATAGAAGGTAAAAAATATATAAAAAATATTATAATGGGAGTAACTGCTTGTCAAAAATTATTAAATTTTGCTGTTAAACTTAAAGCAGATGCTATTATAGTACATCATGGATATTTTTGGAAAAATGAATCTCCCATTATAAAAGGTCATAAAAAAAAAAGAATACATACAATTTTAATAAATAATATTAATTTATATAGCTGGCATTTACCTTTAGATTTAAATTCTGAAATAGGAAATAATGTTTATTTAGCAAATTTATTAGATATAAATATTCATGGTAAAATAAATCCTTTTATTTTTTACGGATATTTAAAAAAAAAAATTAATATAAAAGATTTTATTTTAAAAATTACAAATAAATTAAATCGTATACCATTGCATTTTGGTAAAAATAAATCTAAAAAAATTCATAAAATAGCTTGGTGTAGTGGAGCTGGACAAAAATTTTTTGAAGAAATAGTAAATTTTAATATAGATGTTTTTATTACGGGAGAAGTATCAGAAATGAATATTCATATTGCAAAAGAATATGGTATACATTTTATTAGTGCAGGACATCATGCAACTGAAAAAGGAGGTGTAATTATGTTAGGTAAATGGTTAAAACAAAAATTTAATTTAAAAACTAATTTTATAGATATATATAATCCAGTATAAAATATATTTATATTATATAAAATTTTTTTATAAAATATTTTTTATTACTTTAAATAAAATTTTTATTTTAAAAATTAATATTTAAATAAATCATTAAAAATTAATAATTTATATAGTTTAAAGGAATTATTTTGAATAAAAAATTAAACCTTATAGCACTTACATCATTAGTACTTAGTTCCATGTTAGGTGCTGGAGTATTTAGCTTACCTCAAAATATGGCAGCTATTGCAAGTCCTATTGCATTAATTATAGGATGGAGTATTACTGGTCTAGGAATTATTTTTTTAGCCAAAACTATGTTATTATTAAATCAATTAAAACCTAATTTTCAAGGAAGTATTTTTGCATATGCTAAAGATGGCTTTGGTAAATTAATTGGTTTTTATTCAGCATGGGGTTATTGGTTATGTGCTGTAATTGCTAATGTTTCTTATTTAGTTATTGTATTTTCTGCTATAAGTTTTTTTATTGATACTCCAAATCATATTTTTTTTGGAAATGGTAATACATGGCAAGCTATATTAGGATCTTCTATTTTATTATGGTTAATTCATTTTTTATTACTTAAAGGAACAAAAACTGCATCTATTATAAATATAATAGTAACATTATGTAAATTAATTCCTTTATTTATTTTTATATTTTTATCGATTATTGCTTTTAATTTAAAAAAATTTAATATAGATTTAATGGGAATTAATTTAAATATTCCCATCTTAAAACAAATAAAAGATACTATGTTAATTACTTTATGGGTATTTATTGGTGTAGAAGGTGCTATTATTTTATCTTCTAAAGCTAAAAATTTTAAAGATATAGAAAAATCAACATTTTTAGCCATAATAATTACATTATCTATATATTTATTAGTAACATTATTATCTTTTGGTATTATGAATAGATTAGATTTAGCTAATATGAAAAATCCATCTATGGCAGGAATTATGACAATATTACTTGGTAAATGGGGTTATATATTTGCCATATTGGGATTAATTATATCAGTCTGTGGATCCTATCTTAGTTGGACAATTATGGCAGCAGAAGTACCATGTATAGCTGCAAAAAATAAAATATTTCCGATAATAATGTCTAAACAAAATCAAAATAAATCACCATCATATGCTTTATGGTTTACTAATATTAGTATACAATTATGTCTAATGTTAATTTGGTTAACTAAATTAGATTATAATAATTTATTAACTATTGCATCTGAAATGATATTAATACCATATTTTTTAGTTGGAGCATATTTATTTAAAATATCTATAAAAAAATTTAATAAATATAATTTATTTATTAGTCTAGGTTCTTGTATTTATACTATTTGGTTATTATATGCAGCAGGATTTTTAAATTTATTATTTTCATTAATTTTATATACTCTTGGTTTAATATTTTTAATTTTAACTAAAATAGCTAATAAAAATATTTTATTATTAAATAATAAAGAAAAACTTTATTGTTTTATTTTATTAATAATATCTTTTTATGCTATTTATTTTATTAAAAAATAAATTACAATAAATATATATAGCATACTTATATGACACTTATATGACTGTTATATAAATTGTATTTATAACAGTCATTAATTAATAAAATTATAATTTAAAATTTTTAAATTTTTTAATATCTACTGTAGAATCAACTTGACCTATTAAATAAGAACTTACTTCTACTTCTTGAGGTGCCATTTGAACATTATCTGATATTAACCAAGAATTAATCCATGGAATAGGATTTTTAGTAATTGAAAATGGACTTTTTAATCCAACTTTATTCATTCTAATATTAGTAATATATTTAATATATTTACATAAAATATTTTTGTTTAATCCTATCATAATTCCATTGGAAAATAAATATTCAGCCCATTGTTGTTCTTGTATAGATGCATCAAGAAATAATTTGTAACATGTTTTTTCGCATTCAGTAGCAATTTTTGCCATTTCTTTGTCTTCTATTCCTTTTTGCATAATATTAAGTATATACTGAGTACCAATCATATGTAAATATTCATCACGAGCTATAAATCTAATTATTTTTGCATTACCTTCCATTAATTCTCTTTCAGCAAATGCAAAAGAACATGCAAAACTTACATAAAATCTAATAGCTTCTAAAATGTTAACACTCATTAAACATAAATATAATTTTTTTTTTAAATTATATAAACTAATTACAATTTTTTTTTTATTTAATCTAAAAATTCCTTCGCCAAATAAATGCCAATAATTTGTTAATTCAATAAGTTCATCATAATATTTAATAATATCTTTTGTCCTAAGAATAATATTATTATTAGTGATGATATCATCAAAAATTATTGATGGATCATTTACAATATTTCTAATTATGTGAGTATAAGATCGAGAATGTATTGTTTCAAAAAAAGACCAAGTTTCTACCCATGTTTCTAATTCTGGTATAGAAATTAATGGTAAAAATGCTATATTAGGACTACGTCCTTGAATTGAATCTAATAAAGTTTGATATTTTAAATTACTAATAAATATATGTTTTTCATGTTTTGGTAAATTTTGATAATGAATACGATCATATGATATATCTACCTCTTCAGGTCTCCAAAAAAAACTTAATTGTTTTTCAATTAAATTTTCAAAAAAATTATATTTTTGTTGATCATAACGAGCAATATTAACAGATTGTCCAAAAAACATAGGTTCTTTTAATTGATTATTTTTTTTATTAGAAAAAGTAGTATAACTCATTTTATCATCCAAATTATTATTAAAATTTTAAAATTAAAGTGTACATGTTCCATTTTTACAAATACTATTTTTTTCTAAAATATTTTCATTTTGAATATCTTTTGCTCCATCTCTTGTATTTTGATAATATAAAGTTTTAATACCTAATTTATAGGCCATTAATAAATCTTTTAATAATTGTTCCATAGGAATCTTATTATTATAAAAACGAGTAGGATCATAATTTATATTTGTAGAAATAGATTGATCAATAAATTTTTGCATTATACCAATTAAATTTAAATATCCAGAATTATCAGGTATATTCCATAATAATTCATATTTTTCTTTTAATTTTAAAAATTCAGGTACAACTTGTTTTAAAATACCATTTTTAGATAATTTTATACTAATAAATCCTCTAGGAGGTTCAATTCCATTTGTTGCATTAGATATTTGAGAAGAAGTTTCAGATGGCATTAAAGCAGATAAAGTAGAATTACGTAATCCATATTTTTTTATTTTTTTTCTTAAATAATTCCAATCACAATGTAATGATTCTGTATGAATATTATCAATATATTTTTTATATGTATCAATAGGTAATATACCTTTCGAATAATTAGTTTCATTAAATAATGGACAACATCCTTCTTTTTTAGCTAAATCATTAGATGATTTTAATAAATAATATTGTATAACTTCAAAAGTTTTATGAATTAAATTATTAGCACTATTATCAGAATAACGAACATTATTTTTTGCTAAATAATAAGCAAGATTAATTACCCCAATACCTAAAGATCTACGTTTTAAAGCTGATTTTTTAGCTGCAGGAATCAAATAATCTTGATAATCTAATAAACAATTTAATGCTCTTACTATTAAATTTGACAAATTTTTTATTTCATTTAAATTTTTAATTTTACCTAAATTAAGAGCAGCTAAAGTACATAATCCAATTTCACCATTAGGATCATCTATTTTATTTAAAATTTTAGTAGGTAAAGTAATTTCTAAACATAAATTAGATTGTTTTATAGGTGCTTTTTTGGGATTAAATGCAGAGTGAGTATTACAATGGTCAACATTTTGTATATAAATTCTTCCTGTTGAAGTACGTTCTTGCATAATTAATGAAAATAAATCAACAGCATTAATTTTTTTTTTTCTAATATTAATATCTTTTTCATATTTCTCATAAAATTTTTGAAATTTTTTCTGATTTGAAAAAAATAATTCATATAATTTAGGAACATCTGATGGACTAAATAAAGTTATTTTTTCGTTGTTAATTAAACGTTTATAAAATAATTTATTAATTTGTACACCATAATCGATATGTCTAACTCTATTAGAGTCTATCCCTCTATTATTTTTTAATACCAATAAATTTGTAATTTCAAAATGCCATAAAGGATAAAATAATGTACCTGCTCCTCCTCTTACACCTCCTTGAGAACATGATTTAATTGCTGTTTGAAAATGTTTATAAAATGGAATACATCCAGTATGAAATGCTTCTCCATTTCTAATAGGACTACCTACAGCACGAATTCTTCCTGCATTAATTCCTATACCTGCTTTTTGAGAAACATATTTTATAATACTACTCGTAGTAGCATTAATTGAGTCAATATTATCTCCACATTCAATTAAAATACATGAACTAAATTGTTTAGTTGTAGTACGAACACCTGACATAATTGGTGTTGGTAAAGAAATCTGAAAAGTAGAAACAGCATCATAAAAATTTTTTATATAATGCATTCTTTTATTAGATGGATATTTAGCAAATAAACAAGCTGAAATTAAAATATATAAAAACTGTGCACTTTCATAAATTTTCCCTGTTATTCTATTTTTAACTAAATATTTACCTTCTAATTGTTTGATACCTGCATATGAAAAATTCATATCACGATTATGATCAATAAAATTATCCATTAAATTAAAATCTTCTTTAGAATACTTTTTTAAAAGAAATTTATCATATTTTCGTAAACTAACCATATTTTTTACATGATTATATAATTTAGGTGGCACAAATTTTTTATATGCTTGTTTTCTTAAATTAAAAATAACTAATCTAGCTGCCATATATTGATAATCAGGATATTTTTCAGAAATAAGATCTGCTGTAATTTTAATAATAATATTATGAATATCTATTGTACTAATTTTATTATATAATTGTAAACATAGTTTTTTTTTTATTTTCGATAAAGAAATATTTTTTAAATTTTGTGAAGCACGAAATAATATTAAATTTATTTTATCTAAATTTATTAATTCTTTATTTTTATTTCTTTTTATAACAAATAAATTTTGTTTCATAGATAATATACCTATACTAATTTAAAATTTTTTTAATAATATATACAAAATCATATTTATTAAATAGAAATTAAAAATATTTTTTTATAAAAAAATATTAAATAAATTAATAAATAATAATTATAAATTTTATTTTTATATTAAAATATCCTTTAAATTAATAAATTTAATTAGATTATAAAAAATATTATTTTTTAATATAAATATTAATATTAAAAATTATATTTCTTCATAAGTATAATAATACTTTTATTATAAAATAATAATATATAAATTATATTAATTTAGATAAAAATAAAAAATTTATTAATAAATATTTATTAATATAATAATTTTATTTTTTATTTTTTAATAAATAAATTAAAAGTATTGAAATATCTGCTGGTGTTATACCAGGTATTCTAGATGCTTGTCCAAGAGTGTAAGGTTTATAAAAATGAAATTTATCTATTGCTTCATTAGATAAACTTTTTATACTACTAAACTTTATGTTTATTGGAATTATAATATTTTCATTTTTTTGTTGTTTTTTTATTAATTCTAATTGTCTTTTTATATAACCTTCATATTTTAATTCAGTTTCAATATATTCAATAATTTCTATATTTTTTATATTAAAATTAAATATTTTTAATTTTATTAAATCTTTATGATTTATTTCAGAACGTTTCAATAAAGAAATTCCATTTAATTTTTTTTTTAAAGGATTTTTCAATACAGAATTTAATTTTTTAATTTTTATTTTATTATTATAATTAATATTAAAATCTTTTATTTTTTGATATAATTTTTCAATATTTTCTAATTTTTCATTAAATTTTTTCCAACGAATATCATCTACTAATCCTAATTTACGTCCTATTTCAGTAAGTCTTATATCTGCGTTATTTTCTCTTAAAATTAATCTATATTCTGCACGTGAAGTAAACATGCGATATGGTTCTTTTGTTCCTAAAGTACATAAATCATCAATTAAAACACCAATATATGCTTGGTTCCTTAAAGGAAACCATTGTTTTTTATTATCGATTAAAAGAGAAGCATTTAGTCCTGCGATTAAACCTTGTGCTGCTGCTTCTTCATATCCAGTCGTTCCATTAATTTGTCCTGCAAAAAATAATCTTTTTATAAATTTACTTTCCATAGTAGGTTTTAATCCTCTAGGATCATAAAAATCATATTCTACAGCATATCCTACTCGAGTAATATATGCATTTTCTAAACCTTTAATAGATTTTAAGATTAAAAGTTGTATATTAAAAGGTAAACTAGTTGAAAGTCCATTAGGATAAATTTCTGAATTAAATATACCTTCTGGTTCTAAAAAAATTTGATGTTTTTCTCTATTGGGAAATCTAATAATTTTATCTTCAAGAGAGGGACAATATCTAGGACCTTTACTTTTAATTAAACCACTATACATAGGACTTTCAACAATATTATCTATTATTATTTGATGTGTATTTTTATTAGTATAAGTAATATAACAAGGTAATTGTTTAGGATGTTGTTTATTATTTCCAATAAAAGAAAAGCATGGTAAAGGAACATCACTATGTTGAATTTCTAATTTAGAAAAATTAATACTTTTTTTATCAATTCTAGGAGGAGTTCCTGTTTTTAACCGCCCTTTTGTTAAAGGTAAATCACTTAAAAAATTAGCTAATTCTATTGAAGAATAATCATTAATTCTACCACCATTATATTGGTTATTTAATCCAATATAAATTTTCCCATTTAAAAATGTACCAGTAGTTAAAATTATAATTTTTGCATTTATAATATCATTATTTTTAGTAATAATACCTTTTATTTTATAATTTTTAATAATAATTTTTTTTACTTCTTGTTGAAAAAGAAATAAATTTTTTTTTTTACTTAAAATATTTTTTATTGTAGTTTTATATAATTCTCTATCTGTTTGTGCTCTTGTAGATCTTACAGCCGGTCCTTTACTACTATTAAGTATTTTAAAATTAATACCAGAATAATCAGTTGCTATTGCCATTATACCATTTAATGCATCTATTTCTTTTACTAAATGACTTTTACCAATACCTCCTATTGCTGGATTGCAAGACATTTGTCCTATTGTATCAATATTATTTGTAATTAAAAGAGTTTTTTTTTTCATTTTAGCACTAGCTATAGCAGCTTCTATACCAGCATGTCCACCACCTACAACTATGACATCAAATTTATTAGAATTAGACATAAAATTATATACCAAAATTTTAGTAAAAATATTTAATTTTTATTTTTAATAATTTACCATTCTGTAGAATCAACATTTATTAACAATTTAATTTTATTAAAATTTACAATTTTTTTTGCAATAGAACGAATATTCATTGTTATAAAATGTAATTTTATTTTTAATAAATGTTGTAAGATAATTTTTTTTCTAAATAATCCTTTTCGTTTATTGTGTATTAATGATGCAGGACCTATAATAAAAAAATTTTTTTCATTTATATACTTTAATTTTAATATTTTTTTAAATTTATTTAAAAAATTTATTAGAATTATTTTTTTATAAGATTCAATTATTAAAGTAATATGATTAGTAAAAGGAGGTAATAACATTTTTTTTCTTTCATATAATATATAATTAGCAATATCATTATATGTATAATTTTTTTTAAAAATTTTTTTTAAAAAATTATTTTGTGGATAATTTGTTTGTATAATAATTGTTTTTTTTTTCGTATCTAAATGATTATTTAATATATTAAAAATATATTGAGAAAAATATTCCATTGTACGAAAATTTTTTGAAAAAAAAACATTATCTATATTTAATAAAACTATTAAATTATTTTTTAAAATAAAAAAATATTCTTTATATAAAATTTGTGAAGAAATTATTATTAAAGGTTTATTATTACGTATCAAAGAAATTTTTTTTAAAAAATTTTTGCTATTTATAGTAAAAATTAATATATTTGGAAATAATTTTTGTAATAATTCTTTTAACTGTTCTATTCCAATACCTATTGGTATAAAAAAATTTTTTTTACACAACGGGCAATATAAAACCATATCAATATTTTTTTTACAATATTTACAATATAATTTCCATAATTTTTTATAAAAAATATAATTTTTATTACAATCTATACATTTTAATATTTTTTTACAAAAATAACACAATATAATAGTTGAATATCCTATATATTTATAATATATAATTATTTGTTCTTTTTTTTTAAGATAAATTTTTATCATTTTTATTAAAAAACGAGAAAATAATTTATATTTTAATATTTTTTTATTAATATCTATTATTATATATTTAAAATATTTTTTGTATAATATTTTTTTGTTTTTATAAAATAAAAATTTATATTTATTAACATTAATATTATTTATAGTTTCTAAACTTAAAGTTTTAGAACTTAATATTATGGGAATATTTTCCATTTTTGCTCTTAAAACAGCAATATCTCTTATGTTATATTTACATTTATTATTTTGTTTATAAATAAAATCATTTTCTTGATCTATAATAATCAGACCTAATTTAAAAAATTGTGTAAAAATAGAAAATTTTGTACCGATAACTATTAATATTTTTCCTTTTTTTATATTTTCTAATGTTAATAATTGTTTTTTTATAGAAATATTTGAATGTAATAAACAAATGGAAACGTTTAATTTTATAAAAAATTGATATAAATATAAAATATTATATTTTTGAGGAGCTAAAATTAATATTTGTTTTTTATGAAGTAACATAACTTTTACTAAGTTTAAATAAATATCAATTTTTTTAAAAAAGATTATATTTTCTTGTAAAACCCAGGTTTTAAAAAAATTTATTTTATAATATATAATCTTAAATATATTATTTATCCATAATAGATAAATTTGTAATTTAATATTATTTTTATTATCAAAAAATATTTTTTTATTTTTTAAAAATTTTAATCTAATTTGAAAATTATACATATTTTTATTATTTTTTGAATATAAACCTTTTGAATTTATAAGAAATCTATTATTTTTTCTATAAAAAATAGGTAATATTTGAAATAAAATAACTCCGATAGGACATTGATAATATTTGGATATTTTTTTTGCAAAATTCCAAATAAAAAAACTAAAAAGTGATTTTTCATCTAAAACCTTATATAAATATTTTAATTTATTGGGCATAACTTTAGAAGTTTTCTTTATTTCTATTACTATACCTATATACTGTTTATTTTTTATTGGTACTATAACTCTATAACCAATATTTACTACTATATTACTAGGTAATATATAATCATATTTATGATATAAAATAGAATTATTAAATACTACTTTAACTATTTTCATAATTTTTAATTCTTATATTTTTTTTAAAAAAATCTTGTAATAAAAAAATATGTTTATACAATATATAAATAAATAATCTTTAAAAAATTTAATTTATTGGTATATTATGAAAAAAAATATTCATCCTCAATATAATAATATTACTGCTAAATGTTCTTGTGGAAATATTATTAATACTAAATCAACTTTAAATAATAATAAAGAATTAAGCTTAGATATTTGTAATATATGCCATCCTTTTTATACTGGAAAACAAAAAATTACAGATACTAAAGGTCGTGTAGAAAATTTTAAAAAAAGATTTAAAAATTCTAAAATATTTGAATAAAATTAATATATTTATATTATTTATGTATATTTTTTATTAATCAATAATGATAAATATAAAAAACATTATTGATTAATATAAAATTTAAATAATAATTTTATTTATTTTTATTTTCTTTATATAAAACATGTTTTCTTATAAAAGGATCAAATTTTTTAATTTCTAATTTTTGTGTATTATTTTTTTTATTTTTTGTAATCGTATAAAAATGACCAGTTTTTGCTGATGAAATTAATTTAATTATAATACGTTTTTTTTTTGCCATAAAACAATATATCCTTGTTTAATTATTTATAATTATAAAAATTAATATTTTCTATTCCTTTTTTATTTATTAATCTCATTCCCTTTGTAGATATTCTTAAAGTTATAAATTTTTTTTTTTTTTCTATCCAAAATTTATGATAATGTATATTTGGTAAAAATTTTCTTCTAGTAGCATTCATTGCATGTGAACGATTATTACCTTTTATAGTTTTTTTCCCTGTAATTTTACATATTTTAGTCATAAAAAATTCTCTATAATATAATTTATAAAAAAATTTTAAAAAATTGTTATTTTTTAAAATTTATAATGTTAAATAATTTTATTAAAAATAATATGTTTATAAAATAATTATTTATAAACATATTATTAAATATATTAAATATTTTTTTTATCTTCTTTATTTTTAGATACAACAACCATAGCTGGTCTTAATAACCTTTTATTAAGAATATATCCTTTTTGTAAAATTTCTATTATGTAATTATTTTTTATTTTATTAGATTCTACAAGAGACATTGCTTGATGTTGAGATGGATTAAAAGGAATATTAATTTCATCAATAATATTAACACCAAATTTTTTTATTAATACTAATAAAGATTTTAAAGTTAATTTAATTCCTTCAATTATAGATAATTTAACATTATCTTTTGTTTTTGTTGTTAAATTTATAGCTCTTTCTAAATTATCAATTACTGGTAATAATTCATGAAGAATTTTTTTTAATGAAAACTTATAAGCTTTTTCAACATCTAGTGCAGATCTACGTCTAGTATTTTCTATTTCAGATAGAGAACGTAATTTTAATTCCCAAATATCGTTTTTATATTTTTTTAATTTATTTTTTATTTCCAAAATTTCTAATTTATACTTATCATTTTTTTCTTTATAATATTTAATTGTATGTTGATTTTCAGATTTAATATAATCTTTATTTTTTATATTATCATTTAATTTAAAATTATTTAATTTATTATTAATATTTTCTTCTATTTTTTTTTCTTCTATTTTTTTTTCTTCTATTTTTTTTTCTTCTATTTTTTTTTCTTCTATTTTTTTTAATGATTTATTATTATTCATATAATTTAGTATCCTTATTAAAATTTTTTATATAAATTTATTTAAATTTAATATTTATTATAAATAATTTATTTTTTTATTCATAAACATTAAAAATTTTTATTTTATTAATATAAAAATTATTATTAAAAATAAAATATAAAAAATATTATAAAAATTATTTTTATAATTTAAATATGTTTAAAGATAATTTTTATTTTTAATGATTATATAATATAATAAAAATATTAAAAATTATTTAATTAATAAATTATTTTAATAAAATTTATCAAATTTTTTATTAATATATTTCAAAATAAACAAAATTTTAATAATTTATTGAAATTATTAAATATATCTGATATTATAAATATTATCTAATAAAATTATTAAATTATTTATATAATGGAAAAAAAAAATATATTATTTTAAATAAAAAAATATATTATAATTATTTTATTCAAAAAGAAATGAATGCGGGAATTATTTTAAAAGGATGGGAAATTAAATCATTAAGATTAAATCGAGTATCTATAAATAATAGTTTTGTAAGTATTATATCTAATAAAGTTTATTTATTTAATTTAAATATTAATCCATTAAAAACAATTTGTAGTCATTTACAATACGATTGTAATCGTAAAAAACAGTTATTATTAAAAAAAAAAGAAATAGAATTACTAAAAAATTATAATAAACTTAAAAATTTTACTATAATTACGATAGGTTTATTCTGGAAAAAATCTTGGTGTAAAATAAAAATTGCTATTGCTAAAGGTAAAAAAAAATATGATAAAAGAATTTTATTAAAAAATAAAGAATGGAATATTAAAAAATCTCGTTTTTTAAAAAGAAGTATTTAAAACTTTGGGGCTGATTATGGATTTGACATAATTATCAAATTTTAGGAGCATGTCAAGGAAACGGTAGGCCTTGTAAAAAAACCGTATTTTAAGTAATTGCAAAAAATCAAAACTATGCTTTAGCAGCATAAAAAACTGTAAAAGCCCTGTTTCTTATTATTTGCTCTTTAATGAAAAGTAAACAGGTCATAATTTAAAGAGATCGTATATTATAAGTCTTAAAATAATATATTAAAGAAATAAAATAGACTATGTAATATTGAATTTGTTTTATTATTAAATATTACTAAAATTTATAAAATAAAAATAAACATGTAGTTCCGAAAATGTAGTAATTTTGGACGGGGGTTCGAATCCCCCCAGCTCCACCAAAATAAAAGTTTTTTCATAAATTATTTAAAATTATTTTTTTTATTTTTATTAAATTTACGCAAGGATTTGGTTAAATATTTTTTTCTAATTCTGATTGATTTTGGAGTAATTTCTACTAATTCATCATTTTTGATAAAATCTATTGCTTCTTCTAAAGATATTTTTTTAATAGGACTTAAATTAATAGGATTATCACTTCCTGAAGCTCTCATATTAGTTAATTTTTTATTAATTAAACAATTTACAGTCAAATCATTAGATTTATTATGTACACCTATAATTTGTCCTTCGTAAATTTTTTCTCCTGGTGTAATTAATAATTTACCTCTAGATTGTAAATTAAATAAAGCAAATGCAACAGCATATCCTTCTTTATTTGAAATTAAAACTCCATTATTTCTTTCTCCGATTAAATCATATGTATTAATATCATAATGACTAAAAAAAGAATTAATTACTCCAGTACCTGATGTCGCATTTATAAATTCATTACGAAAACCAATTAAACCTTTGCTTGAAATAATTGCCTCAATTCTAATTCTATTATTAACATCATTTAAAATAATATTATTTATAATAGCTTTTCTTTTACTAATTAACTGAATTATATAACCTTTTTTATTTTGAGCAAAATCTAAAATTAATATTTCAAATGGTTCTTTTTTTATTCCGTTAATAATTTTAGATATAATTTGTGGTCTAGATACAGATAATTCAAATCCTTCTTTTCTCATATTTTCTATTAAAATAACTAAATGTAATTCTCCTCTCCCTGAAACATAAAAAATATTATTATTAGTAGTTTCTTCTATTTTTAGAGCTATATCATGTAAACATTCTTTACGAATTCTATCAAATATTTTTTTAGATGTTAAATGTTTTCCTTCTTTTCCTGAAAATGGAGAATTATTTACATGAAATAACATACTAATTTTAGGTTTTTCTATAATTAGTAAAGGTAAAGGATCAGGATGATTAAGATCACAAATAGTATCAGAAATATTTATTTCTTCAAATCCTAAACCAGCTAAACCAACAATATTACCAGCTTCAGCTTTATTAATATATACAGGTTTTAAACTTATATTAGATATTATATATAATACTTTTATTTTTTTAATGATTTTATTATTTTTAATAAAAGTAACATATTGATTAATTTTAATAATTCCTCTTTTTATTAAACCAGTACAAATATTTCCGATATAATTATTATGTTCTATTTGAGAAATTTGCATTTGAAATGGTTTATTTATATTTACATTAGGCGGAAATGCATATTTAATAATAGTTTCATATAATATGTTCATATTTTTATACATTTGATTTATATTATGCCCAGATGTTCCTTTAAGAGCTGATGTATAAACGATAGGAAAATCAAGTTGTTCATCAGTAGCATTTAAACTAACAAATAAATCAAATATTTGATCTATAACCCAATCAGGACGAATAAATTTTCTATCTATTTTATTTATAACAATAATAGGTTTCAAATTATATAAAAGAGCTTTTAATGCAACAAATCTTGTTTGTGGCATTGGTCCTTCAACAGCATCAACTACTAATAAAACAGAATCTACCATAGATAAAATACGTTCTACTTCTGCACTAAAATCTGCATGTCCAGGTGTATCAATTATATTGATTTGATAATCTTTCCAAAATATAGATGTATTTTTTGAAAAAATAGTAATTCCCTTTTCTTTTTCTAATTTATTACTATCCATTATTCTATTTATATTATTTTTAAAAATATTTTTTGTATTTTGAAAATTTTCTGATTCTTGTAATAATTTATCTATTAATGTAGTTTTACCATGATCTATATGTGCAACAATAGCTATATTTCGTATTTTTTTCATAAATAAATCCTAATTATTATATACTTATATTTAGTTATATAAATTTTTTATTTTTAAATATAAATAAATTTTTTTAATAAAATAAAATGTTTTATATAAAAGAATATAATTAAATTTTAATTTTTTAAAATATTAATAATTTAATTATTATTTTAAAAATAATGTTATTTTTAAAATTATTTTAATTTTAATAAGTATATTTTAATTTTTTTTCAAATAAGAAAATACTAATATAATTAAAATTTAAATTTATTATTAGATATATAAATATTTTTTATAATAAATTATGACTTATTTATGTTTTTTAACCATTTATTAAGTTTATAAGTTTTAAATAAAGATTTTAAACAATTTTTTTTTGGTTTATTTATTAAATTTAAATCATTTAAATTTAAATTAATATTAGTTTTAATTTTTGTTAACTTATGATATAAAAAAACTGATTTTTTATATTTTATAAGTTTTTTTTTTATATTATTGCCCCCCCTAAAATTTATATTATTAACAATATCTAAATTATTATAGATATATTTTAAATTTCCTAATTTATTTATTAAATTTTTACCTATTATATTTCCTATTCCTGGAACTCCAGGAATATTATCTATAGAATCTCCAGTTAATGCTAATAAATCACTAATAAATTCAGGAAATACTCTATATTTATAATATATTTCTTTTGGTCCAGAAATAGAATAATTAATAGGATTTACTATTTTAATTTTTTGAGTTACTAATTGTGCTATATCTTTATCAAGACTAAAAATATAAACAAAATAATCTTTTTTTTCTGCTTGTAATGCTAAAGTACCAATAATATCATCTGCTTCTATATTATTAATAGAAATAGCACTATATCCCATAGCCTTTATAATTTTTAACAAAGGATTAATTTGTATATTTAAATTATTAGGCATATTTTTTCGTGTTGATTTGTATTTATTAAAAATTTTTTTTCTAAAAGAAACACCTTTATCAAATATAATTAAAAAATAACTATTTGGATTTATTTTTATAATTTTATTAAACATATTAATAAAACCATATATTGCTCCCGTAGGATATCCTTCACTATTAATTAAATTAGGTAAAGCATAATAAGCTCTATATAAATAAAATGATCCATCTATTAAAATTATTTTTTTTTTCATATTTAATAATAAAAATATATTTAAATATTTATTAAAAATTCAATTTTAATTTTTTGAAAGTTTAATTACTAAATCAATATAATATTTAAAAAAATTATCATAATAACTAGAATATAATTCAGAAAGATTTATTTCATATTTATTATTTACATAAATATTAGGAACAATATGTATATCTAATTTTTCAGCTAAATTTGTTTCTTTTATGAATAATATTTTTGCTATATAACTATGCCATGCTGAACTAAAAATACGATTACTAACTCCAGCTTTTTTAACAAAAATTTTTTTTATAGATTCATAATCATGAATAGAATTATTTTTATGTATACCTTCAAAAATAGGACCAATTACCTTATTTTCTACATTTAACATTTTTGCAACAATCCAAGCATAACCTATTAAACTTCCAAATCCATCATCATCATCAAATTGATTCAAGTGATATCTAAAAATTTTTATATTTTTAGGCATTTTACCTTTTAAAGATTTTTGATTTATTCCTAAATAAAATTCATAACAACGAGGGCATAAAAATGAAAAAAATTCTACCACAATTGGTTTTTTATGTGATATTTCTTTATTGTATAATACTTGTTCTTTAGGAGTTAAAACATCATAAAAAAATGATTGAGGTAATTCTGATGCAAAGCAAACACTAGATATTGTTAAACATAATAATATATTAAAAAATAACATATATTTTTTTATATTTATATTTA
This sequence comes from Enterobacteriaceae endosymbiont of Donacia clavipes, assembly GCF_012570365.1. Classification (GTDB taxonomy): domain Bacteria; phylum Pseudomonadota; class Gammaproteobacteria; order Enterobacterales; family Enterobacteriaceae. The sequence continues at coordinate 390,976 of NZ_CP046208.1, read as the reverse complement.
TCATGGTTTTTCTCTTTAATAAACTTATTAATTTATATTTTTAAATTATAAACTAATTTATAATATTAATAAAATTAATTTTATATATTAATTTAAATTCTTCATATTTTTTATTTTTATAAAAAAAAATTATTTTTTAGTTAATAAATATTTTTTTTTAAAAAATAAATTAATTGATTTATATCATTTGGTAATGATGAATATAATTTTATAAAAATATTATAAAATGGATGTAAAAATTTTAAATAACATGCATGTAAAGCTTGTCTTTTAATTATTTTATTAATATTTTTTTTATAAAAATCATTACACAAAAAAATATTTTTATTATTTTTATAAATAGGATCTCCTATAATACTATGATTTATATATGATAAATGAACTCTAATTTGATGAGTTCTTCCTGTTTTTAACCTAATTTTTAAATGTGAATGAATTTTAAAAATATTTTTTATAAAATATTCTGTTATTGATTTTTTTCCTAAAGAATTTACTTTCATAAAAATATTTTTTTTTTTATATATACGTTTAATTGGATAATTAATTATTCCATTTTTATTAATTATTCCGTTTACAATTGTTTCATACTCTCTAATAATATTATGTTTTTTCAGTTCTTTTCTTAAAAAAATATAAGAGTTGATATTTTTTGCTATAATCATTAAACCAGTAGTATCTTTATCTAATCTATGTATAATACCAGCTCTGGGTAAATCTCTTAAAAAAGGATAATAATATATTAAAGAATTAAATAAAGTATTTTCCATATTTTGATTTGCAGGATGTACAATAAGATTAGATTGTTTATTTATAACTAAAACATAATTATCATCATAAATTATGTTTAATGGTATTTTTTGTGCTTTCCATTTAATTTTTTTACTAGAAACTATTGCATTAATCTTAATTATATCACCCAAAAATATTTTTTTTTAGGTATATTTATAATAATATTATTTATTTTAACACAATTATTTATTATTAATTTTTTTATTTTAGATCTTGAAAATTGTATAATTTTTTTTGTAAGAAATATATCTAATCTTTTTCTATCATATATAGAACAAACTTTTAATATTAATTTAATATTTTTCATATTTTAAAATATCTTTAATTTAAAACTATATTTAGTATATATTTATCTTAATATTAATTATAAATCTTTTAAAAGAAAAAACAAATATGAATATTTTTATAAAAAAAAAATTCTTTATTATTAATATGTTAATATTAATATTAACAATTAATTGTAAATATTCTAGTTGTGATAATAAAATAAATTCAAATTTTTGTTTAAAAAAAAAATATTTAGAATCAATAAAAATTTTATATGATCATAAATATCAAAAAGCTTTATTTAAATTTCAAGATTTTTATATAAAATATCCATATAATAAATATACCGAGAAAGTTTTAGTATATTTAATTTATTTAAATTATATTGATAAAAATTTTTTAAATGTTTTAGATTTTACAGAAGAATTTATCATTTCATATAATAAATCTCCTTTTTTGGATTATATTCTCTATATTAGAATTATGTCAGAAATATCTTTAGATCAAAATAATGAAATACAAAATTTATTTAATATAGAAAGATCACACTATAATCCTTTTTATACTAATCTTGCAATTAATGATACAAATATTCTTATTAAAAATTATCCAAATAGTATTTATATAAAATATTTAAAATATCATTTAATTAAAATGAAAAATCGTGTAAGAAAATTTGATTTAAATATTATTAAATTTTTGTTTAAAAAAAAAATGTATATTTCGACAATTAACAGATGTATAAGATTTTTAAAATTTTACTCTTCTAACAATAAAGAAACTAAATTAGTGAAAAAAATATTACAAGAATCTTTTAGTAAATTTTAAAATAACTTTTTTTATAAAAAACTTAATATCCTATTCAATATTAAGTTTTTTTTTAAAAATTTATTATTAATTATATTTAAAAATATTAATTATTTCTTTAATTTTTTTTTTTTGAATTAAATTAATTATGTTATTCATATGAATTAAATATTTTCTAATATTTTTTTCATTACTATTAGAAAATAAAATTGTATTTATGTATAATTTTAAATCTTTTAAAAATTTTTTTTTTAAAGGAAATAAATTTAAATCACAAAAAGGTATTGAAAATAATGATAATTGTTTTTCTAATGGTTCATTTTTTTTTAATAAAAAAATATTATATATTATTAATGTAGAAAAATATTGCAATGATTTTAAAAAAAGAAATTTATTATATTTAATTATATCAATATTTTTTATTTTTAATCCCCAAATTTCCATTTGTTTTAAAAACCAAATATAAGACTTAGATTTATGTATAAAACAACATAATATAGATTTTTTTATTAAAATAATACTTTTTAAATTAAATAAAGGATATAAACCAAGAATTGGTCCTTTATGTATTTTTGATATTTTTTTTATTAATATATTTTCTATAGAAGAAATAATTATAATTGTACAATTTTTAGGTAATTTTTTTAATTTATAAATTAATATATCAAAATATGGTATTGATATATTTATACTAATAATAACTATACTTATATTTAAAAATAAATCATTTATATTATTATTCACTTTAAAATTTTCTAATTCTATGATAATAACACTATAATTTGACATAATTAACATTTTTTTAAAAAAATGTCCCATTTTATTATTAGTAATAATTAATATAGTTAAAATATCAGAATTTAATTTTTTAAAATTTTTTTTTTGTTCATATAAATATGATTCGTTTATTATACAATATAATATTTTTTCAATAAGATTAGGTGATATACCTTTTTTTTTTGCTTCTTTTCTTTTTCTTTTAATTATATATTTTTCTCTTTTTGGATCATAAATAGGTAATTTATGCTTATTTTTTATTATTCCTACTTTTTTTACTAAAATTAATCTTTTATTTATAATTTCTAGTAATTTTTTATCTAAAATATCTATTTTATTACGTAATATAATTAGTTTTTTTAACATAAAATTTAAATTATTTAATTTAATATTTTTTATAAAGAACGAAATTTAAGTATTGAATTTAATTCAGTATTTATAAAAAATAAAATATTTTCTGTGGTTTGTAAATTTATACATCCATCTGTAATTGATATACCATATTGTAATTTTTCTGGATTTTTAATATCTAATATTTGATTTCCTTCTTTAAGATAACTTTCTATCATTATTCCTATAATAGAATTATTTCCTTCTTTAATTTGTGATATTATTGATTTAATAACTAAAATTTGTTTTCTAAAATCTTTATTAGAATTACCATGACTACAATCTATCATTATTTTTGATTTTAATCCTAATTTTAAAATATTTTTTTCATATTTTTTTATATTATTTTTATGATAATTTGGAATTTTTCCTCCACGTAAAATAATATGAGAATTTTTATTACCAATACTATTTATTATGCAAACTTTACCATTATTATTTAAACCAATAAAATGATGTTCTTGAGAAGAAGATTGAATAGCATTTATAGCAGAAAATATATTACCATCTGTATTATTTTTAAAACCAACAGGTATTTTTAATGAAGAAGCTATTTCTCTATGTATTTGTGATTCTACAGTACGTGCTCCAATAGCAATCCAACTAAAAAGATCTTCTAAATATTTTGATGTATTAGGATCCAATATTTCAGTTGCTAATGCAATATTATTATTAGATAATTTTATCAATAATTTACGAGCTAAATATAAACCTTTATTAATATCAAAAGAATTATTCATATATGGATCGTTAATTAATCCTTTCCATCCTAAAATAGTTCTAGGTTTTTCAAAATACACTCTCATAACAATGTATATATTACTAATTTTTAAAGATATTTTTTTTAAAAAATTTCCATATTCTATTGCTTCTTTTATATTATGTATTGAACAAGGTCCACAAACAATTAATAATCTATGATTTTTTCCAGAAATTATATTTGATATAATTTTACGTGATATCAAAATTTGATCTTTTATTTTTTGAGATATTGGTAACTTACTTTTTAATTCTTTTGGAGTTATTAAGCATTGATTATGATTAAAATTATTATTTTTCATAATAAAATATCCATAAATAAAAATATTATTGCATAAAAATAACATATTTATTTAATAAAGTTTAATCTTATTTAACACATATTAAAATTTATTAAATATATAAATAAGGTTTTTTTATTTTTGTAATAAAATATTTTAAAATTTATTTATAATTAAAAATTAATTATATAAAAAATTAATTTTAGGAGAAAATATGAGTAAAACAATAAAAAATAAAATAGAATCTATTCCATTATATAAATTTGCTGAACATGCTTATTTAAATTATTCTATTTACGTAATTTCTGATAGAGCTTTACCTCATATTGGAGATGGTTTGAAACCAGTTCAAAGAAGAGTCATATATGCTATGTCTGAATTAGGTTTAAAATCTTCATCTAAATTTAAAAAATCAGCCAGAACTATTGGTGATGTTATTGGAAAATATCATCCTCATGGAGATATAGCATGTTATGAAGCAATGGTTCTTATGGCACAATCATTTTCTTATAGATATCCGTTAATAGAAGGTCAAGGTAATTGGGGTTCTCCAGACGATCCTAAATCATTTGCTGCAATGAGATATACAGAATCACGTTTGTCAAAATATTCTGATATATTATTAAATGAAATAGAAAAAGGTACTGTACAATTCATTTCTAATTTTGATGGAACATTATTAGAACCCAAAATATTACCTGCATGTTTACCTAATATAATTTTAAATGGTTCTACAGGAATAGCAGTAGGTATGGCAACAGATATTCCCCCTCATAATATTAAAGAAATATCTAGTGCTATAATTAAATTAATCGATTATCCTAAAATAAAATTATCTGATCTTTCAGAAATAATTCAAGGTCCAGATTTTCCTTCAGGAAACGAAATTATAACTTCTAAAGAAGATATATATAAAATATATGAAAAAGGTAGAGGGTCAATTAAATTGAGAGCTGTATGGAAAATAAAAGATAATACAGTTATAATTACAGCATTACCTCACCAAATTTCGGGAATACGTATTATTGAACAAATTACAGTACAAATGAGAAATAAAAAATTACCAATGATTGAAGAAATTAGAGATGAATCTGATTATGAAAATCCTACAAGAATAGTTATTATTATTCGTAGTAATTTTAATTATTTAACAATAAAACAAATTATGCATCATTTATTTTTTACTACTGATTTAGAAAAAAGTTACCGTATAAATTTAAATATGATAGGGTTAAATAATAAACCTGCTGTAAAAAATTTAATAGAAATATTATCAGAATGGATTATTTTTAGACGTCACATAGTGAAAAAACGTTTAAATTTTCATTTAAATAAGTTAAAAAAAAGATTACATGTTATACAAGGATTATTAATCGTATATTCTAATTTAGAAAAATTTATACAAATTATTAGATTAAATATAAATCCTAATCCTATTATTAAAAATAAATTTAATCTTACTGATATGCAAATAGAAAATTTACTTAATTTTAAACTACGTTCAATTTCATTTACTGAAGAAAAAAAATTAATTAATGAAAAAAAAAAATTAGAAATAGAACATGATAATATTCAAAAAATATTATCTTCTAAACAAAAAATGAATTTATTATTAAAAAAAGAAATATTATCTGCATCTGATAATTATGCTAATGATCGTCGTTCAATAATTAAAAAAAGAACAGAAGCAAAATTATTAAATGAATACGAATTAGTTTCAGATGAACCTATTACAATTATCCTTTCTAAAATGGGTTGGATTAGATGTGCAAAAGGTCATACTATAGATCCATTAAATCTTCATTATAAATCAGGAGATTCATTCTTAATTTCAGTAAAAGGTAAAAAAAACCAAACTATAGTTGTTATAGATTCTAAAGGACGTAGTTATAGTATTGATTCTACTACTTTACCTGCAGCTCGTAGTCAAGGGGAACCTTTAAATGGTAAATTAAATATTACACAAGGATCAATAATTAAAAGTTTATTAATGGAATCTAATAGTAAAGAAATTATTCTTTCTTCTAATTCTGGTTATGGATTTATATGTAAATTTAATGATTTAATTGCATGTAATAGAAATGGAAAATTATCTATGATTTTAACAGGTAATGCTGAAATTTTATCTCCTTTAGTAATTAATGATAAAAATGATAAAGTTTTGGTTATATCATTTTTAAATAAATTTTTATTATTTTCTTTAGATGAAATTCCTAGATTATCTAGAGGAAGAGGAAGTAGATTAATTTTTATTAATAATAAAGAATTTTTTCAAAATAAAGATAAATTAGAATGGATATTTCTTATTAATAAACAATCTATAGTCTATATAGAGACTAATAATAAAAAATTTAAATTAACATATGAAAAATTAAAAATATTTCATTCAATAAAAGGTAAAAAAGGTTTTTTATATAAAAATATTAATAATATTAAAAATATTTTTATAAAAAAAACTAACAGTTAAAATTTATTTATTAAATATTTAAAATATTTACATAAAAATGTAATTTAGTATATTTACTTACTTAATAAATTACTATATTAGATATTTTATGTATATTTAATAAAAAATAAAAAATTTTAATATAATAAATATAATTAATTTAAATAATAAATTTATTAAATAATAAATTTTTTTTTCATGTTACAATATAATTAAAGTAAAGTTAAAATATTTTAAAAAAAAATTATATAAATAAAAATCAATTTTTTTTAAATTATTTGTAATAATTTTACAAAGAATTAATTATTAATTAAATATAGTTAAAAATATTTATATTTCAATTATAAATTACAATTTTTTAATTTAAATAAAAATATCAGTATATATTAATTTAGAAAAATTATGTGTGTATAATTATTCATATTTTTATATTTTAAAATTTAGATAGGTTGAAGAAATGAAAGTATTGAAATTTGGTGGAACATCATTAAAAAATGCAGAAAAATTTCTATTGGTAACTAATATAATTAATATTTATTTAAAAAAAAGTAAAATAGCTGTTGTTGTATCTGCTCCAGCAACTATTACAAATAGTTTAGAAATAATGATAGAAAAATCTATAAAAAAAAAAAATTATGAACAAGATTTTATCTATATACAAAAATTTTTTATTAATTTAATTAATAATTTAAAAAAACAAATAAATGATTTAGATATTATTTTTACTAAAAAAAAAATTAATAAAATTTTTGATAAAATTAAACAATTATTATATGGTATTAATCTAATTAATAATTGTCCTGATATAATCAGAGCAAAAATTTTATCACAAGGTGAAAAATTTTCTATTATTTTATTAGAATCTTTATTAAAGATAGAAAAATATAAAATATATATAATTTCTCCAAAAAAATACTTATTAGCATATGGTAATTATTTAGAATCAACAGTTGATATTTCATTAACTTCAAAAAATATTAAAAATATTAATATTTCAAATATTGATATAATACTAATGGCAGGATTTTCTGCTGTTAATAAAAAAAAAGAAACTGTTTTATTAGGTAGAAATGGTTCTGATTACTCAGCAGCAATATTATCTGTTTGTTTAAAAGCTAAATATTGTGAAATTTGGACTGATGTAAATGGTATTCATACAGCAGATCCTAATTTAATATCTAATACAAAATTATTAAAATTTATTTCTTATCAAGAAGCAATAACATTAGCATATTTTGGAGCTAAAGTTATTCATTATAAAACTTTATTTCCTATGTTAAAAAATAATATACCTTGTATCATTAAAAATATAATAAATATAAAATCTAATGGAACTTTAATTAGTAATAATAACATTAAAAATTCATTACATAAAATAAAGGGTATAACTGAATTAAAAAATATATCAATGTTAAATATTAATGGAGAAAAAAATAAACAAATTAAAAATATTATATCTAGAATATTATTTTTTATTTTTAAATTAAAAATATCTATCTATTTTATAACACAATCTTCTGAAATGTGTAATATTAGTATTTTTATTTTAGATAAAAATTTAAAATATGTTAAATCTTTATTAGAAGAAGAATTTTATTTAGAATTTCAGCATAAATTAATTAAACCAATTTCTATTATTCAACAATTATCAATAATTTCGCTAGTAAGTAATCAAATTAATAATTCGAAAAATATAATATCTGACTTTTTAAATATTTTTAAAATAACAAAAATAAAAATATTTGCTATATCACAAAATATTTTTCAGAACTATATTTCTGTAATTATAAAAGAAAATTATGCAAAAAATATTATAGAAATAACACATAAAACATTATTTCATAAGGAAAAAATACTAGAAATTTTTGTTATAGGTACTGGTGGTATTGGTAATACTTTATTAAAACAAATATATCAAAAAAAAAATTATTTTAAAAAAAAAAATATTATTTTAAAAATTTGCGGTATTTTTAATACTAAATATTCATTAATAAATATTAATGGTCTTAATATAAAAAATTGGAAACAAAATATAGAATATAATCCTAATATCAATATAATAAAAATATTACTTAATAATTTTAAAAAATATAAATTTATTAATCCTGTTATTATAGATTGTACTTCTTCACAAGAAATTGCGAATCAATATGTAAATTTTTTTAATTGTGGTTTAAATATAGTAGCTGCTAATAAGAAAGCAAATTCATCTAAAATGGATTATTATAATCAAATACATTTTTTAGCAAATCAATTAAATTTAAAATTTTTTTATGAAACAAATGTTGGTGCTGGATTACCCGTTATTAGTACTTTACAAAATTTATTAAAAACAGGTGATAAGATTAATTATCTTATTGGTATTTTATCTGGTTCTCTTTCTTTTATTTTTGGTAAACTTGAAGAAGGAATTACTTTTTCTAAAACTATAAAAATAGCTCAAAAAATGGGATTTACAGAACCAGATCCTAGAGTAGATTTATCAGGAATAGATGTAGCTAGAAAATTACTCATATTAGCTAGAGAAATCGGTTATAATTTAGAATTAAATGATATTACTATAGAATCTATTATTCCAAATACTTATAATAAAAAAATTTCTATTGAAGAATTTTTTGTATCTTTATTAGATTTAGATAAAATTTATAAAAAAAAAATTCAAGAAGCTAAAAAAGATAATAAAGTATTACGTTATATTGGTAGTATAGATAAACAAGGATTTTGTAAGGTAGAAATCGTAAAAATTGATAAAAATCATCCTTTTTTTAAAATAAAAAATGGAGAAAATTCTTTTGCTTTTTATACTAATTATTATCAACCATATCCTTTAATTTTAAGAGGATATGGTGCTGGAAACAATGTAACTGCTGCAGGAGTACTTACTGATCTACTACATCTTGTTTAATTAAAAATAAGGAATTATTTTTTATGATTAAAATTTATGCTCCTGCTTCTATTGGAAATATTAATGTAGGTTTTGATACATTAGGAATAGCATTATCTAGAATAGACGGAGGTATTTTAGGAGATTTTGTATCAATTTATTCATCTAGAAAATTTATTCTAATTAACAAAGGTTATTTTTTGAATGATTTACCGAAAAAAAAACATGAAAATATTATCTTTCATTGTTGGATGAAATTTTGTAATAAAATTGGAAAAAAAATTCCCTTAAAAATTATTTTAGAAAAAAATGTTCCTGTTGCATCTGGATTAGGTTCAAGTGCTTGTTCTGTAGTTGCTTTTTTAAAAGCAATAAATTTATTTTGTAATAATCCATTAAAAGAATATGATTTATTAAAATTAATGGGAGAATTAGAAGGTTTTTTATCAGGTAATATCCATTATGATAATATAGTTCCTTGTTTTTTTGGTGGTATGAAATTAATATTAATAACTAATAAAAATAATCTAATTATTCAAAATATTCCAATTTTTAAAAATTGGTTTTGGGTAGTCGCATATCCCGGAATTAAATTACCTACATATGATTCTAGAAAAATATTACCAAATTTATATAAAAAAGAAGTTTTTATTAAACAAAGTCAATATTTAGCAGGATTTATACATGCCAGTCATACAAAACAAGAATTATTAGCATTAAAATTAATGAAAGATTTTATTGCAGAACCTTATAGAAAATCTCTTATTCCTAATTTTGAACAAATTTCTTATGTAGCAAAAAAATTTGGTGCTTTAAATTATGGTATTTCAGGATCAGGACCTACTATATTTAGTATTTTTAATAATTTAAATATTGCAAATAATATGGTTAGTTGGTTAAAAAAAAATTTTATAAAAAATAAAAATGGTTTTGTTTATATTTGTAAAATAAATAAAACAGGTACTAAAATTATGGAGAAAATATGAAATTTTATAACCTTAATTATCATAAAGAACAAAAAAGATTTAATCAAGTTCTAAAAATAGGTTTAGGAAAAAATCAAGGGTTATTTTTCCCAAAAAATTTACCAAAATTAAATAATAAAATAATTACAAATATATTAAATTATAATTTTATAGATAGAAGTAGTTATTTACTATCACTATTTGTTAATAAAAAAGAAATTTCTTTAGATATTTTAAAAGAAAAAATAAAAAAAGCATTTAATTTTCCATTAAAATTAAATTTAATTGATAAAAATCTTTCTTGTTTAGAATTGTTTCATGGTCCTACTTTAGCATTTAAAGATTTTGGTGTACGTTTTATGGCACAAATGTTAAATTTTTTTAATAAAAAAAATAAAATTATTATTTTAACTGCTACTTCTGGAGATACTGGTGCTGCTGTTACTCATGCTTTTAATAAAATGAATAATATTGAAGTTGTTATATTATATCCTTATAAAAAAATTTCTATTTTACAAGAAAAATTATTTTGTACTATAGGAAATAATATAAAAACAATTGCTATTAAAGGTGATTTTGATGATTGTCAAAATCTTGTAAAACGAATATTTAATGATAAAGAACTTAACAAATATTTATCTTTTAATTCTGCTAATTCCATTAATATTAGTCGTTTGATAGCTCAAATCTGTTATTATTTTGAGGCATTTGCACAAATACCTCTAAAAAAACGAAAAAAAAAAGTTATTTTTTCCGTTCCCAGTGGAAATTTTGGAAATTTAACTGCTGGTTTAATAGCCAAAGCAATTGGTTTACCTATACATAAATTTATTGCAGCTACTAATATAAATGATACAGTTTATAGATATTTAAACACGGGTAATTGGTCTCCAAAAAAAACTATACCAACATTATCAAATGCAATGGATGTTAGTTCACCTAATAATTGGCCTAGAATTATGGAAATTTTTAATAAACAAAAATGGAATTTAAATAAATTAACATCTTCCGTTATTACAGATGTGAAAACAACAAAAACTATAATAGATGTATATAATAAATATAAATATATTTTAGAACCACATTCAGCTGTAAGTTATTGTGCGTTAAAAAAACAAATATCAAAAAAAAATACATTTAATATATTTCTTGGTACTGCTCATCCATCTAAGTTTCAAGATTATATTTTTAATATTTTAAATAAAAAAATAGTATTACCCAATATATTAATTAAATGTATAAAAAAAAAAAATTTATCTTATATTTTACCTAATAATTTTTATTATTTAAAAAAATTTTTAATAAAAAATTATGTTATATAATTTTTGATAAAATTTATTTTTAATACAGAGTATTCATTATGGTAATAAATAAATTAGTTTTAAATTATAATTATTTTATAATATTTCAAATTTTTGCTATTATAATTAGTTGTATAATGATGTTAATATCGTTATTTTTAGGAGGACGTTCATATGGTTTAGATAAACATATTCCATTTGAATCAGGAATATTTTCTTATGGTAATACTCAAATTAAAATTCATATTAAATTTTATTTAATAGCGATATTTTTTATAATTTTTGATATTGAATCATTATATTTATATTTATGGTCTGTTTCTATTAAAATTATAAAATTTGAAGGTTTTATTGAAGGAATGTTATTTATTTTAACTATATTAGTTACTTTATTTTATTTATTTAAAATGAAAGCTTTAGACTAAAAATATAAAAATTCTTAATAATATTAAATTAGCAATATATAAATTATATAATGAAATATACTCTTACAAAAATTAATATCAATAATCAAAAAAAATTTCCTTTAGAAGATAAAAAAGTTATTAATTCTGATCCTATGGATGAACAAATTAATAAAAATATTTTTTTAGGAAATTTAAAAAAAATTACACATAAAATAATCAATTGGGGTAGAAAAAATTCTTTGTGGCCATATAATTTCGGTTTATCTTGTTGTTATGTAGAAATGACGACTTCATTTACATCAATTAATGATATAGCTCGTTTTGGTTCAGAAGTTTTAAGAGCATCTCCACGGCAAGCTGATTTTATGGTAATAGCTGGTACATGTTTTTTAAAAATGGCTCCTATTATACAAAGATTATATGATCAAATGTTAGAACCAAAATGGGTAATTTCTATGGGTTCTTGTGCTAATTCTGGAGGAATGTATGATATATATTCTGTAGTACAAGGAGTAGACAAATTTTTACCTGTAGATATTTACATACCTGGATGTCCTCCTAGACCAGAATCATATATACAAGCATTATTATTATTACAAAAATCTATTACTAATGAAAGACGTCCTTTATCTTGGACTATCGGAGATCAAGGTATTTATAAAGCCAAAATGAAATCATCTAATAAATTTTTTAATAAAAATATTAAATTTAAAGTAAATAATGATATATAATTTTATACGAAATTTATAATAGGATTTAATTATGAATAATTATTTTGATAATATAATTCAAAAAATAGGAGAAAAACATAATAAATTTTTTTATAAAGAACACACAGAATCTATAATAGATGAATTAAATATTAATTTTAGTTTTAAAGATTTCATTATACAAAATAGTATGAATAATAAAATGCCATTAATTATTTGGATTAAAGATAAAAATTTAATAAAATTTATAAAATTTTTTTCTAAAATTAATAATCCATATAATATGTTATATGATATGCATGGTATAGATGAAAGATTACATTATAATAAATTTAATTTAATGTATAAAATGGATTTTTCTTTATTTTATCATTTAATTTCTATTAATAGAAATTCAGATATAATTATAAAAATTCCTTTAAAAAAAAATTTCTTAAATGTTTATACAATAACTGATTTTTATAAAAATGCTAATTGGTATGAAAGAGAAATATGGGAAATGTTTGGTATTAATTTTATTAATCATCCTTTTTTAAATCATTTATTATTACCCAAGAATTGGAATAATGGTTATCCTTTACGCAAGGATTTTCCTTCTAGAGCTACAGAATCTAAACCCTATTTTTTGAACAAAGAAAAATATAAAGCAGATATTCATTCTACTGATTTTAATCCAAAAGAATGGAATTTATCAATAGATAATAATAAAAAACATAATAGTTATATGTTTCTTAATTTAGGACCTAATCATCCTTCTGTTCATGGAGCATTTAGAATAATATTACAATTATTAGGTGAAGAAATTATTCAATGTATACCAGATATAGGTTATCACCATAGAGGTGCTGAAAAAATAGCTGAAAGACAAACATGGCATACATACATACCGTATACAGATAGAATAGAATACTTAGGTGGTTGTATAAATGAAATGCCTTATATTCTTGCAGTAGAAAAATTAGCTAATATTATAGTTAATGATAAAATTAATGTTATTAGAATAATGTTATCAGAATTATTTCGTATTAATAGTCATCTATTATTTTTATCTACTTTTATACAAGATGTAGGTGCTATGACTCCTGTTTTTTTAGCATTTACTGATAGACAAAAAATATATGATATTATTGAATTTATTACTGGTGCTAGAATGCATCCAGCATGGTTTAGAATAGGAGGATTAGCTCAAGATCTTCCAAAAGGATGGAATATTTTAGTAAAAAAATTACTTATTTGGTTACCTAAAAGGTTAAAAATATATAAAAAAGTAGCATTACAAAATAGCATTTTAATATCTCGATCTAAAAATATAGCATCTTATAATCAACAAGAAGCAATATCTTGGGGAATAACTGGTGCAGGTTTAAGAGCAACTGGATTAAATTTTGATGTTAGAAAATGGCGTCCTTATTCCGGATATGAAAATTTTGATTTTGATATACCTATAGGTAAAAATATTAGTGATTCTTATTCAAGAGTTTTATTAAAATTTGAGGAGATTTGGCAAAGTTTACGTATTATACAACAATGTTTAAATTATATGCCTGAAGGATCATACAAAATTGATCATCCTTTAACAACACCTCCTTTAAGAAATAAAATGTTAAAAGATATAGAAACATTAATTAATCATTTTGTACAAGTTTCTTGGGGACCATTAATTTCTGCAAATGAATCATTTCAAATGATTGAAGCTACAAAAGGTATTAATAGTTATTATTTAATAAGTGATGGAAATACGATAAGTTATCGAACTAGAATTAGAACACCTAGTTTTCCTCATTTACAACAAATACCATCTGTAATTTGTGGTAGCTTAATATCAGATCTTATTACTTATTTAGGTAGTATTGATTTCGTTATGTCTGATGTAGATCGTTAAAATAATATGACAAAAAAAATACTTAATAATATAAATTTAATTTTAAATAAAAATGAATTAAAGATTATTAAAAAAATTAAAAATCATTATAAATGTAATAACGCTGCTATTCTTGAAATATTAATTTTTTTTCAAAAAAAATACGGATGGATATCTAATGATATTATTATTATTATTTCTAATATTTTAAATATACATCCTTCTGAAATTGATAGTATAGCAACATTTTATAGTCAAATTTACAGATTACCGGTAGGTAAATATGTAATTAAATATTGTGATAGTATTGTATGTTATATAACAGGATATGAAAAAATTTTAAAACATATTACAAAAAAATTAAACATTATTTCAGGACAAACAACTATTGATAATTTATTTACTTTAATACCTATATGTTGTTTAGGACATTGTGAAAAAAGTCCAGTTATTATGATTAATGAAAAAATTTATAATTCATTAACAATTAATAGTATTAATAAAATATTGGATAAATATATTTATGAAAATAATTAATCCTAATCCAGAAACACATCCTTTAACATGGCGTATTAATAATAATACAACAATATTTATAAAAAAATATATAAAAAAAGATGGTTATAAAATTTTAAAAAAAATTTTAAAGAAAAATACTCCACAAGAAATAATTAATATTGTGAAAAAATCAAAATTAAAAGGAAGAGGAGGTGGTGGATTTTATACTGGTTTAAAATGGGATTTAATGCCAAGAAAAAATAATAGTTTAGAAACCCGTTACTTTTTATGTAATGCTGATGAAATGGAACCTGGTACTTATAAAGATCGTTTTTTAATAGAACATATTCCACATCAGTTATTAGAAGGAATGATTATTAGTGCTTTTGCAATTCAAGCTAATAAAGGATATATTTTTTTAAGAGGTGAATATCTAAAATGTGCAAAAATTTTAAATAGGGTAATAAAAGAAGCTTATGAATTTGGAATATTAGGTAAAAATATATTAAGTACAGATTTTAATCTTGATATATATCTTCATATTGGTGCTGGAAGATATATATGTGGAGAAGAAACAGCATTAATTAATTCTTTAGAAGGAAAACGTGCCAATCCTCGTTTTAAACCTCCCTATCCTGCTATGATTGGATTATGGGGTAAACCTACATGTGTAAATAATGTTGAAACTATTTTTAATATACCTAGCATAATAAATTATGGATCTAATTGGTATCGAAATTTATCAAATAGTAAAAATGATAGTGGTACAAAAATGTTTGGTTTTTCTGGTAATGTAAAAAATCCTGGATTATGGGAATTACCTTTTGGCACTCCTGCTCGTATTATTTTAGAAAAATATGCTGGAGGAATGAAAAAAGGATTAAAACTTAAAACATGGCAACCTGGTGGTGCAGGTACTGCATTTTTAATGGAAAATCATTTAGATTTGCCTATGGATTTTATTACTATTAATAATGCAGGAAGTAGATTAGGAACGGGTATATCTATAGCTATAGATAATAGTATTAATATGGTATCTTTATTAAAAAATTTAGAAATTTTTTTTGCTAGAGAATCTTGTGGTTTATGTACTCCTTGTCGAGAAGGATTACCTTGGATTGTAAAAATATTAAATAATTTAGAAAAAAAAATAGGATCAACTAAAGATCTTACTATATTAAAAAATATAAGTAATTTGTTAACAAATGAAGGGCCATTTTGTGCACATGCTCCAGGTGCCATGGCTCCTTTAAATAGTGCTTTAAAATATTTTTTACATGAATTTGAATATGGTATAGCCAATTAAATTAGTTATTTTTTTATATAAAAGTAAATAAATTTAAATATTGTACATTTCATTAATAAAATATTTTTATTATAAATTAATATTGTGGAATATGTATTATGATTAATATTCATATAGAAAATCAATTATATAAAGTTAATAAAAAAGATAATTTATTAAAATTATGTTTATCTTTAGGTTTTAATATACCATATTTTTGCTGGCATCCCATTTTAGGGAGTATAGGTGCATGTCGTCAATGTGCAATTAAACAATTTGATAATTTCCAAAAAAAAAATGGACATATAATCATGTCTTGTATGTCTTTACCATCTAAAGGATCACATATCATTATTAATGATAAAGATGTTATTAATTTTCGTAAAAATATTATTGAATTATTAATGTTAAATCATCCTCATGATTGTCCTATTTGTGATGAAGGAGGTAGTTGCCATTTACAAGATATGACTGTGATGTCTGGACATAATATACGTAGATATGATTTTCCTAAAAGAAAATATAAAAATCAATATTTGGGGCCATTTATATCTCATATGATGAATCGTTGTATTACGTGTTATCGTTGCATAAGATTTTATAAAAATTATGCTGGTGGAAAAGATTTTAATGTTTTTTCTTCAAAAGATAATATTTATTTTGGAAGATATAATGATGGAATATTAGAAAACCCATTTTCTGGAAATTTAATTGAAATCTGTCCAACAGGAGTATTCACTGATAAAACTTACATTAATAATTTTACAAGAAAATGGGATCTTCAATATTCACCTAGTATTTGCCAACATTGTTCATTGGGATGTAATATTTTTGTTGGAGAACGTTATGGCCAATTATCAAGTATACAAAATAGATATCATGAAGAAATAAATCATTATTTTCTTTGTGATAAAGGTTATTTTGGTTATGGTTATCTTAATTTAAAAAATAATCCTATAAATATTATTTATCATAAAAAAAAATTTTTTGATAATAATAAAATTATTAAAAAAATTACTAATTTAATATTAAAATCACAAAAAATTATTGGAATCGGCTCACCTAGAGCAAGTATAGAAAGTAATTTTCTTTTAAGAAAATTAGTTGGGAAAAAAAATTTTTGTTTAGGTATTTTAGAAAATGAAAAAAAACAAATTAATTTTATAATAAAAATATTAAAAAATACAAATATATATTTTCCAACTTTATCAGAAATAGAAAATTATGATGCTATTTTAATTTTAGGAGAAGATTTAAGTAATACAAATCCTCGTGCAGCTTTAGCTGTAAGACAGGCAATAAAAAAAAATATATTTACTAAAAATATTCCTTATTGGCATTCCGATGCAATTTTAAATATTAAAAATCAATCATTAAATCCATTATTTATAACAAGTCTTGATGAAACAATGTTAGATGATATTTCTTCATGGAATTATTATGCTCCTGTAATTAATCAATCTAAATTTGGTTTTGCATTAGCAAATTATATTGAAAATAAGAAAGATAATGTATTTTTATTAAATCAAACGTTAAAAAAAAAAATTATTGAAATAAAAAATATTTTATTAAATTCAATAAAACCTTTAATTATTTCAGGAACAGGATCTAATTCTTTAGAATTAATTTCTGCATCTTATGCTATAGCGCAAGCACTTAATAAAAAAAATAAAAATATAGGATTATTTTATGGATTAAATACAGTAAATAGTATGGGGATAAGTTTAATAAAAGGTAAATCTTTAGATAAAGTATTTATAGAAAATACTTTTATAAATAATTGTTCAACTATAGATACAATTATTATTATGGAAAACGATTTATATTTTTATGAAGAAAAAAATAAATTAAATAATTTTTTTAAAAAAATTTCTAATATAATTGTACTAGATCATATATATAGTAGAACTATGGAAAAGGCACATATAATTTTACCTACAGCAAATTTTATAGAAAGTAGTGGAACTGTTATTAATAATGAATGTAGAGCACAAAGATTTTTTCAAGTATATAATCCTTCTTTTTACAATAAAGAAAATTATAGAAAATCAAGTTGGAAATGGATATATAAAATATATGCTAAATTAAAAAATTTAAATAGTAATATTACTTTAGATGAAGTTATTAAAAAATGTGAAAAAAATATTTCAATTTTTAAAGGAATTAGTTTAGCAGCTCCTAAAGCAAATTATAAAGTATATAATCGAAAATTTGCAAGATCACCAATCCGTTATAGTGGAAGAACATCAATATTATCTAATATTAATGTAAATGAACCGGAACAACCAAAAGATAAAGATACTATATTTAATTTTTCTATGGAAGGAAATTATAATTCAAATATTAATTGTACACATTTACCATTTTTATGGTATCCAGGATGGAATTCTTCACAAGCATTACATAAGTTCCAAAAAGAAATAGGAATTTCATCAAAATATGGACCTACAGGATTTAAAATTTATAAAAAAAGATATAATAAAATTAATATTACAATAAAAAATAACAATTTTAATAAATTTATTATTTCTAATAAATTAGTTATTGTTTCATATCATCACTTATTTTATAATAATAATTTAATTCAAAAATCTTTTTTAATACAAAAATACTTTTATAATCATTATGTTTTTTTTAATAAAAAAGATGCTAAAAAATTAGGTATTTTAAATAATAATTTAGTAAAATTATATTGTTTAAATAATATTTTTATATTAAAAACTTATATTTCGAAATTTTTACATCAAGGTTTAATTAGTATGCCATTAGGAATAAAAGAAATTCCATTATCTTTTTCAGGAAAAACTATTGAAAAAATAAAGGTATTAAAATGATTTTATTTTCTTTTTTGAATCCAATAAAATTAATATATGTACTAAAAATATTATTAATATTAATTATACTAATAATTAGTGGCGCTTTTTTAAGTTTTATAGAAAGACGTATGTTAGGTTTATTTCAAAATCGTTATGGACCTAACAGAGTTGGATTATATGGTTGTTTACAATTATTAGCTGATATGATAAAAATTCTTTTTAAAGAAGATTGGAATCCTAATTTTTCAAATAAATTATTATTTAATATAGCACCTTTAATTGCTTTTAATTCATTATTATCAGTATTTGCAATATTACCAATTACTCCTTATATAATGATATCTAATCTAAATATTGGAATACTTTTTTTTTTTATGATGGCTAGTATTTCAGTATATTCAATATTATTTGCAGGTTTAGCTAGTAATAATAAATATGCTGTATTAGGAACTATTAGAGGTGTAGCTCAAATAATAAGTTATGAAATTTTTTTAGGTTTGTCATTAATGGGTATTATTTGTCAAACTGGATCATTTAATTTATTTGATATTGTAAATCAACAATATAAATATTGTTGGAATATAATACCACAGTTTTTTAGTTTTTTATCTTTTATTATAGCATCTATAGCATTATGTCATAGACATCCTTTTGATCAACCGGAAACAGAACAAGAATTAGCTGATGGCTATCATGTTGAATATTCCGGAATGAAATTTGGGCTATTTTTTGTAGGAGAATATATTAATATTATCATACTTTCATCTTTAATGGTAATCTTATTTTTTGGAGGGTGGTTAGGCCCTTTTTTACCATCTATAATATGGTATTTAATTAAAACTATAATATTAATAACATTATTTATCTTAATAAGAGCATCTTTACCTAGACCTCGTTATGATCAAATTATGTATTTTGGTTGGTTTATATGCTTACCATTAACACTAATTAATTTAATTATTACTGCTTTTATAGTAATATTAAAATAATTTTTTTGTAAAAAATGAAAAAATGAATATAAAAAAATTTTTTTTCGATGTAATGAGTCAAATTCAAAGTCTTTTTTTAATCTGGAAAAATATTTTTAGTAAAAGAGAAACTATAATGTATCCAGAAGAAAAAGTTTATTTATCACCACGATATAGAGGTAGAATTATATTAACATCTGATTCAGATAATAATGAAAAATGTGTTGCCTGTAGTCTTTGTGCTGTTGTGTGTCCAGTAGGTTGTATAACTTTAAAAAAAGCAATAAAAAAAAATGGAAGATCTTATCCATTATTTTTTAGAATAAATATATCTAGATGTATTTTTTGCGGATTTTGTGAAGAAGCCTGCCCAACAGGAGCAATACAATTAATTCCAGATTTTGAATTATGTGAATTTGATAGAAAAAATTTAATATATGAAAAAAATGATTTATTAATTAATAATCAAGGAAAATATTTTGATTATAATTATTATGATATTTCAGGAGTTAATATTCTAAATAAAAAAAAAATATCTGCTAAAGATTCAAATATTGAAGTAGATATTAAAAATATATTACCATAATTTAAATTAAGGGTATTTTATGGAAAAAATATTTTATATATTAGAGTTTATATCAATAATTTTTACATGTTTTATAATTATAAGTGTTAATCCTATTTATACATTAATATATTTTTTAATTTCATTAATTTCAATATCATGTATGTTTTTTCTTTTAGGTGATTATTTTGCAGGAGCACTAGAAATTATTATATATGCAGGAGCTATTCTTATATTATTTATTTTTGTATTAATGTTATTAAATTATAAAAAAGTTGAATTAGAAGAAAAATATTATTTATTTAAAAAATTATCATTTTTAATTATTCTTATAATTTTAACCTTATTATTTTTAATAATTGTATTTTATATTTTTAAAAATTTATGTGATAAAAAATATATAATTTATAATTTTGTTAATATTAAAAATATAGGTATAAATTTATTTACAAAATATAAAATTATTGTAGAATTAATTTCAATATTATTATTATCTGGTGTAATTATTGTTTTACATATAGGAAAGCAAAAAAATAATTAATATTTTTACTAAAAATTTAAAAATAAAAGAAAATAAAATGATACCTTTACATTATGTTTTAACATTTATAGTTATAATATTTACTATTGGATTAACAGGAATAATTATTAGACGTAATATATTATATATTTTAATTTTTACTGATATAATGATAAACTCAGCTGTATTATCATGTATAGTTTCTGGTAATTATTGGAAACAAACAGAAGGAGAAATTATGTATATAATATCAATTAGTATATCAGCTATAGAAACTTGTATAAGTTTAATTTTATTAATAAAATTATATTATTATAATAATACAATTAATATTGATTCAATTAGTGAGATGAATGGATGAAATTTCTTTTTTTAATTATTTTAATGCCATTAATCAGTTTTTTAATATTATCCTTATTTTCAATCTATTTAAATAAAATTCAAATTTCAATAATTGGAGTTAGTTTTGTAGGAATAAGTTCAATTATTACATTAATTATAAGTTTTATATTCTATCATAATAATTTTTTATCATATAGACAATGTTTATGGCAAATATTGAAAATTGATAATTTACATATTGATGTTAGTCTTTATTTAGATATGTTATCTTTAATTATGTTATTTATTACGACATGGATAGGTTTTTTTATACATATATTTTCTATTTGGTATATGAAAAATGAAGAAGGGTATTCTAGATTTTTTGCATATACAAATTTATTTATTGCAAGTATGACATTATTAATTTTAGCAGATAATTTTGTTTTAATGTTTTTTGGATGGGAAGGAGTCGGTGTTTGCTCATATTTACTAATTGGTTTTTTTTATAAAAAAAGTTTTAATGGAATATCAGCTATTAAAACATTTTTAATAACTCGTTTTAGCGATGTTTTTTTAATTATTGGTATATTTTTAATATTTAAAATATTTCATACTTTTAATTTTTCTAAAATATCATTATTAATTTTATCATCTAATATTTTTTATAAATCATATTATTTAAAAATAATATCTATAATGTTAATTATAGGTGCAATAGGAAAATCTGCTCAATTTCCTTTAAATACTTGGTTAATAAATGCTATGGTTGGACCTACTCCTTCATCAGCTTTAATACATGCTGCTACTATGGTTACAGCTGGAATTTATTTAATTTTACGTAATAATATACTATTTTTAATGAATAATAATATACTATTTTTAATTAGTATAATTGGTTCAATAACAATATTATTATCTGGTTGTTGTGCATTAGTTCAAAATAATATTAAACATATCTTAGCTTATTCTACTATGAGTCAAATCGGATATATGTTTTTAGCATTAGGTATTAATTCATGGAATGCCGCTTTATTTCATGTTATTTCTCATGCTTTTTTTAAAGCATTATTATTTTTATGTGTTGCATCTATTATTTTTTCATATAAAAATGAACAAAATATATTAAAAATAGGAAAAATAAAAAAATATTTTCCTTTCATATATTATTGTTTTTTATTTGGTGCAATATCTTTATTATCTTTTCCTTTCTTAACTATAAGTGGATTTACTAAAGAAAAAATTCTTTATGAAATTATAGCAAAACAACATAATTTATTGTTTATTACTAGTATAATAGGTAGTTTTTTTACTTCTTTATATACTATACGTATGGTTTATATAATTTCTTATAAAAAAAATAATGTTATTCCTAATCTTATAAAAGATAATAAATTAATACATGATTTTCCTTTACTTATACTAAGTATATTATCAAGTTTTATAGGAATAAAATTACTACCAATAAAAAATAATTTTTTATTACCTAACAAAATATTATTAATTAATAATAATTATCTTTTTATAATAAAAATTACATCTATAATAATATCAATGATTAGTTTTTTATTATATAAATTATATAATAAGAATATTTTTATTTTTAAAAAAATTAATAAAAATTATTTTAATAAACTTTTTTTTATAAACTATTTTTTTTTAAATGGATGTTATATAGACTTTATTTATGAAAAAATTTTTATTAATAATTTTATAAAAATTTTATCAATTATAAAAGATGATCCTATATCAAAATTTATTAATTATTTAGTAATAAAAACGATAAATCAAATAGGAAAAATCTTATTAATAAGTGAAAATGGATACATACGTTGGTATATATCATTAATGTATTTAGGAATAATTTTAATATTATTATATTTAATAATATTAATTCATATATATTATTAATAATTTAAAAATTAAAATTTATGTATAAAATTATAAAAAAGATAATTAGGAAATTTTATTTATGTTACTACCATGGTTAATATTAATTCCATTTATTAGTGGAATTATTTGTTGGCAAAGTGAAAAAATATATTTTAAAATACCTCGTTGGATTGCTTTAATTTCTATTAGTTGTGTTTTTATTTTATCAATTTTTGAATATATTTTAAATTTACATTATTTTAATCAAAAAATATTATTATATCCTTTATGGATATCAGAATTTATGTTAAATTGGATTCCTAATTTTGGAATAAGTTTTCATTTAGCAATAGATGGATTATCATTATTAATGATTAGTCTTACTGGCTTATTAGGTATAATGGCTGTTTTATGTTCTTGGAATGAAATTAAAAAATGGCATGGATTTTTCCATTTAAATTTATTATGGATACTAAGTGGTGTTATTGGTGTATTTTTATCTGCAGATATGTTTTTATTTTTTTTATTTTGGGAAATTATGTTAATACCTATGTATTTTCTAATATCTTTATGGGGGCATCAAAACATAAAAAAAGGTTATAGTAGAATTAAGGCAGCTACTAAATTTTTTATTTATACACAATCTAGTGGATTATTGATGTTATTTGGAATTTTATCATTAGTATTTTTAAACCAAACAATCACTGGAAAATTAACTTTTGATTATAATATTTTATTAAATACTCATATAAATATAAAAACAGAATTTTTATTAATGTTATCTTTTTTTATTGCTTTTGCTGTAAAAATGCCTATAATTCCATTTCATGGATGGTTACCAGATGCACATAGCCAAGCACCAACAGCTGGTTCGGTAGATCTTGCTGGAATTTTATTAAAAACAGCAGCTTATGGTTTATTAAGATTTATTTTGCCATTATTTCCTATGTCATCTTTAAAATTTTCTTTTATTGCTATATTATTAGGTATAATAGGT
The DNA here is from genome assembly GCF_012570365.1 of Enterobacteriaceae endosymbiont of Donacia clavipes. GTDB lineage: Bacteria > Pseudomonadota > Gammaproteobacteria > Enterobacterales > Enterobacteriaceae. The sequence continues at coordinate 366,490 of NZ_CP046208.1, read as the reverse complement.
ATATTTTATGGATGTTTAATGGCTTGTACTCAAACTGATATAAAAAAAATTATAGCATATACTTCTATATCCCATATGGGGTTTATATTAATGGGTATTTATGGTAATAATAAAATAGCTTATCAAGGTGTTATTATACAAATGATATCTCATGGTATTTGTGCATCTGCTCAATTTATTCTTTGTGGACAAATATATGAAAAATTAAAAACTAGAAATATTAAATTAATGGGAGGTATATGGAATTATATAAATATATTACCAGGATCATTTTTATTTTTTGCTTTAGCAAGTATTGGTATTCCTGGAACTGGAAATTTTATAGGAGAATTTTTAATTCTATTAGGTATTTTTAATACTTATCCAATTTTTGCTAGTATTGCTGCATTTAGTTTATTATTTTCTAGTATTTATTCATTAAATATGATACAAAAAATTTTTTATGGATCTAAAACTAAAATGTTAATTTTAACACATGATATATGTTTAAGAGAAAAAATTATTCTTTTTACACTAATAATTTTATTGTTAATTATAGGATTTTATCCACAATTTATTTTAAATATATCAAATAATACTATTAATAATATAGTTAATAGAATTATTTAATTACGAATAAAAAATTATTTTATAGTTTAAAAAAATTTATTTAAAAATAGAATTTATTTATGACTAAAATACTGGTAGTATTAGTACCATTTATTATTATAATTTTCTTATTAATTATCCTTTTAATGAAAATATCAATTAAAAGAAATAATTTAACAAGTTTAATTATTACAGTTTTAGGATTTATATTAACTATAATATCTATTATTTATACAAAAGATATTAATTTTACAAAAAATTATTTATTTTTAAAAGATAATTATTCGTTTTTTTATATTATTTTACTGTTAGTTAACAATATTTTAACTTGTTTAATATCATATATTTGGTTATCTTCTTTAAAATGTAATAAAGATGAATTTTATTTATTAATAATAATATCTACTTTAGGAAGTATGGTATTAATTTATTCAAATAATTTTATTTCTATGTTAATAGGAATTGAATTAATATCTATTCCTATGTGTGGATTAATAGGTTATCAAATTAAATCAAAATATTCATTAGAAGCCAGTATTAAGTATATAATTTTATCTACAATATCGTCATCATTTTTAATACTTGGAATATCTTTTATTTACTTAGATTATGGTAATTTAAATTTTATTTATTTAATAAATCATTATTTTTATAATATACATTCAATAAAATATTTATCTACAATTGGAATATTTTTAATTTTAACAAGTTTAGGTTTTAAATTATCAATAGTCCCTTTTCATTTATGGACTCCTGATGTATATCAAGGTTCATCAATGCCTGTTACAATGTTTTTAACCACATTTAGTAAATCATCTATTTTTATATTTTTAGTAAAATTTTTAATTTATTTTTCACAAATTAATAATAATAGATTTTTTCTATATAAAATATTAATTTTATTATCAATATTATCAATAATATTTGGTAATATCATGGCTGCTATTACAAAAAATAATATTAAACGTATATTAGGTTATTCATCTATAGCTCAAATGGGGTATATGTTTGTAATTTTAATTTATAATCAGATATATATAACACATATATTTTCATTAGAAATGATGTTTATATACATTATTAGTTATATAATAAATAATTTAAGTATTTTAGGTATTATGAGTATAATATCTAGTCTTAACCAAGATGTAAGACATACAGATAAATTATATTATTATCGTGGATTATTTTGGTATGATTCTGAACTTACTTTAATATTAACAATCATGTTATTATCTCTGGCTGGTATTCCGATTACTATTGGTTTTATATCTAAATTTTACTTAATAATATTAAGTATAAAAATTGGATTATGGTATTTAACTAGTACTATTATTATAGGAAGTGCTATAGGATTATATTATTATTTACGTATAATTATTAGTATGTATTTAATACCATCTAAAATTAATAAAAATACTTATTTAAGTAAAATTAAAAATAATAATTTTTATATTTTTATTAAAAAATTAATGTTTTTGTTAGCAATAATTACTATTTTTTTAGGTTTTTATCCTAAAATTATTATTCAGATTATTGAAAAATATATTTAATTAAAAATTAAGTATAATTTATATATTAAAAATATTTTTTATAATTTTATATAAAAATCGAATTATTATTAGTAACAAAGAAAAATATATAAAATATTTAATAATTTTAGTAAAATCTTTTATCCAAATAAAAATAATTTCACCAAAAAAATATCCTATCATTATAAAAAATATAGTCCAAATTATAGAACTAATAATATTTAATAAAAAAAATTTTAAGTAAGAAATTTTTACAATACCCATAATAACGGGACTTATTAATCTAAAACCATAAATAAATTTTGTAATAATAAATATATATGGATAATTAAAAATAATATCATGATATTTTTTAATTTTATATTTATAATTTTTAAAAAAAAATAAAAAAATTTTACTATATTTTTTTCCTATATAAAATAATAATTGATTACTTATGATTAATCCTAATATAGTAATAATTATAATTTTATTTAAAAATAAAATTTTTTTATGAGCAAGTATACCAGCAATTATAATAAAAGTTTCCCACTCAATAAGAGAACTTAATAATATAATTATATAACCATAATGATTTATTATTTTAATTATATTCGTACTTAACATACTTTACTTCTTTCACACATAATTATTAATTAATATTAATTATTTAAAAAAAATAAATATATTTTGGTGAGAAAGGGATTCGAACCCTTGATATATTTTATTATATACATACTTTCCAGGCATGCGCCTTCAACCACTCGGCCATCTCACCATAATATAGTTAATATAATAATTATTGTTAAAACAATAATAATATAATAATATTATTATATTATGTTAATTAAAAAAAAATCACAATTTAATTTTTTATTTTATGATTATGAAACTTTTGGGTTAAATCCTATTAAAGATAGAATTGCCCAATTTGCTTGTATACGTACTAATATTAATTTAGAAATTATAGATAAACCTATAATACTTTATTGTAAATTATCTAATGATTATCTACCTGAACCTAAATCTATGATTATTCATAATATAAGTCCTGATTTAGTAAATTTTAAAGGAAAAACAGAATATGAATTTGCTAGTATTATTAATAAAATTTTTTTATGTCCTAATACTTGTATTTTAGGTTACAATAATATAAATTTTGATGATGAATTTAGTAGATTTTTATTCTATCGTAATTTTTACGATCCGTATGATTGGTCTTGGAAAAATAATAATAGTCGTTGGGATATATTATCTTTAGTTAGAGCTTGTTATGTTTTAAGACCAAATGGTGTTTATTGGCCTAAAATAGATAATATTCCAATATTTAATCTCGAAAAAATTGCTAATATAAATAATATAAAAAATCCATATAATAAAAATGCTCATGATGCATTATCTGATGTTTATACCACAATATCTGTAACTAAATTAATTAAAAAAAAACAACCATTATTATATGAATATTTTTTAAAATATAGTAATAAAAAAAAATTAATTAAAAAAATAGATTTATCAAAAATTCAAATTTTTGTTCATATTAGTAGTATTTATAAAAATAAAAATAATAATATTAATTGTATTACACCTTTATTCTGGCATCCAAAAAATAAAAATGTATTAATATCATATAATTTAATAAATAATGTATATAATTTTTTACAAATTAAAAAAAATACAAAAAAATATGAAAAAAATATTTTTTCTCATATACAACTTATTAATTTTAATAAGTCTCCTTTATTAATTCCAATAAATATTTTGAGAGATAAAGATATTAAGCGTTTAAAATTTAAAATTTTATTTTATATAAAAAATTTTCTTATTTTAAAAAAAAATTTTTTTAAAATACAAAAAATTATAAAATATGTTTTTTTAAATTTTAAACAAAAATATGAAAAAACAAATATTTATAATGTTGATGGCCAACTATATAAAAATTTTTTTCCAACTAAAGATTTATTACAATTTAAAAAAATATATGATCAAAAAAAAATTAATATAAATTTAAATAAATTTATATTTAAAGATATAAGAGCTAGTATATTACTATTTAAATATAAAGCAAGAAATTTTCCATCTACATTAAATAAAACAGAAAAAAAAACATGGAATATATATATAAAAAATATTTTTAATAAAAAATTTTTTGACAATTATATTTATGAAATTAAAAAATTATTACAAAAAAAACTTTGTAATAAACAAATTTCAGTTTTAAAAAATCTATTAAAATATATAAAAAATTTATTAAAATTTTATTAAATATTTTATAATGAATGTCCTAATTTTAATTTTTTAGTTTTTAAATATTTATAATTTTTAATATTATGTCCAGTGATTAATGGAATTCTACATATAACATTTATACCATTTTTTTTTAAAATATTAATTTTATAAGGATTATTAGTTAATAATTTAATATTTAAAATACCTAATATTTTTAATATATTAATACAAGAAAGAAAATTTCTTTCATCTGCATGAAAACCTAATTCATAATTTGCTTCTACAGTATCTAATCCTTTATCTTGTAAATTATATGCTTTAATTTTATTTAAAAGACCAATATTTCTTCCTTCTTGTCTATGATAAATTAATATTCCACAATTTTCTTTAGATATTTTATTTAATGCTGATTCTAGTTGAAGTCCACAATCACAACGTAAGCTGAAAAAAGTATCTCCTGTTAAACATTCCGAATGAATTCTTGTCAAAATGATTGAAGTTCTATATATTTTTTTTATACCATGTATTAATGCAATATGATTATTACCTGTATCTTTTTCTTCAAAACCTACTATAATAAATTCTCCCCATTTTGTTGGAAGTATTGCTCTAGATATTTCTTTTATATTCATTTAATTATACCTATAAAAATAAATATTTTTAATACTTTATTCAAAAAAATAATTTTTAAAATATTTGTTTATATAAGAAAAAATTTAATTTTATTGAATTTTTTATAAAAATAATTTATTTATATAATAAACTATTATTTTTAGGAATTATATGAATTTATTAAAATCATTAACCACAGTTAGTATAATAACATTATTTTCTAGATTACTAGGTTTTATTAGAGATAGTCTTATTGCAAAAGTTTTTGGTGCTGGAATTTATAGTGATTCTTTTTTTATAGCATTTAAATTACCTAATTTATTAAGACGTATATTTGCTGAAGGAGCGTTTTCTCAAGCATTTACTCCAATTTTAGCTGAATATAAAAATAAAAGAAGTAAAATAGATACTAGAAATTTTATTTCTTCTACATCAGGTATGTTAATAATAATACTTTCTATAATAATTTTATTTGGAATAATATTTTCTTCTTTAATTATTTCTATTATTGCTCCTGGATTTGTAAATACAGATTTTAAATTAAAACTTACATCTAAAATATTAAAAATGACTTTTCCTTATATTTTATTTATATCTTTATCATCATTAGCTAGTTCAATTTTAAATATTTGGAAAAATTTTTTTGTCCCAGCATTTACTCCTGTTCTATTAAATCTTTGTATGATATTATCAATAGTAATATTTCCTAATATATTACAACCTCCAATATTAATTTTAGTATGGGCTGTTTTAATCGGAGGCCTATCACAAATTTTTTATCAATTAATTTATTTAAAGAAATTAAATATGTTAATTTTACCTAATTTTAAAACTTTTGATGAAGGTGTGTTAAGGGTTTTAAAAAAAATGGGTACTGCTATTGTTGGAGTAACTGCTGCACAAATATCTTTATTAATTAATTCTGCTTTTTCATCTTTTTTAATTACAGGATCTATTACTTGGATTTATTATGCAGATCGATTAATGGAATTACCTATAAGTATGTTTGGAATAGCATTAACAATAGTATTATTACCTTCTTTAACTGATGCTTTTACTCAAAATAAAGAAAAAGAATATAATAAATTAATGGATATAGGATTACGTTTATGTTTTTTATTAATAATACCTAGTTCGTTAATTTTAGGTTTTTTATCTAGGCCATTATTAATTGCTTTATTCCAATACGGAGCATTTACATATTTTGACGTTTTAATGACACAAACAAATATTATTATATATTCTATAGGGTTAATTTTTTTAATAATAGCTAAGGTATTAGCTATAGGATTTTATGCAAGACAAGATGTAAAAACTCCTGTTAAAATTGCTATATTTGTTTTAATTATTACTCAACTAATTAGTCCTATATTTATATTTTTTTTACATCATATAGGATTTCCTATATCTATATGTTTTGCGGCATTTTTAAATGTTATTTTATTATTTAATACATTAATTAAAAAAAATATATATAAACCAGAATCTGGATGGTTTAATTTTTTTCTTCGTATTACTATAATTACATTTTTTTTAGGTATAATTTTATTATTTATTTCAAAAATAATTTCTGAAAAATGGTTAATTTTATCTTCTTTTAAAATACGTGTTTTTTGTTTATCAAGTATTTGTTTATTCATTTTTTTATTATATATATTTATATTATTTTTATTAAAATTTCGTGTAAGAGATTTTTCATTAAAAAATATTACAAAATAATAATTTAATAATTACATTAATAAAATTTTTAATTTTAATTAACTAATGTAAAATATAAATTTTTTTTTAAAAAAATTTACTTAATTTATTAAATAAAATATTGTTTAATGATTTTAATTTTTCATATATTAATATATAAAAAATTATATTTTTAGGTTATTATAATGTTAATAGAAAAAAATTTAATACATTTTATTTGTAAAAAAAAATATAATTATAAAGGTTTATATTTAACAAAATCTGCATTTTTACAAATAAATAAAATAATTAAAAAGAATAAAAATTATAAAGGAATAAAAATATTTTTAAAAAAATCTGGTTGTTTCGGATTTAAATATAAAATTAAATTAATAAAAGAATTTTTTAATAATGAAATTTATTTTAAGAAAAAAAATATATTCATTTATTTAAATAATAAGGATCTTTTTTTTATAGATGGAACTATTATTGATTTTACAAAAAATAATTTTCATGAATCTTTTCAATTTATTAATAATAAAATTAAAAAATTTTGCGGATGTAAAAAAAGTTTTAATATTAACTATAAAAAGAATTAATCACATGAATGAAAATAATTTAAAGTATTTTAAAAAAAATTATAAAGAAGGATTTATTACTAAATTAAAAAATAATAAATTTGCTCCTGGTATTAATTTAGATATAATACACAAAATATCTAGTATTCGTAATGAACCTAAATGGATGTTAGATTTTAGATTAAAAGGTTATTATTCATGGATAAAAAAAAAAGAACCTCATTGGTTAAATGGGTATTATAAAAAATTAAATTATCAAAATTATATTTATTATTCTGCCCCTTCATACCCGTTTAAAAAAAATAATAATATTAAAGATAAATATCTTACAAATGAGGTAAAAAAAACATTTAATAAATTAAATATTCCTATTAAAGAAAATAATTTAATAGCTATTGACGCTATTTTTGATTCTGTTTCGGTTACTACAACAAATAAAAATAAATTATTAAAAAAAGGAATAATTTTTTGTTCATTAAATGATGCAATACAAAATTATCCAGATTTAGTTAGAAAATATTTAGGTTCAGTAGTGCCTGCTGATGATAATTTTTTTGCATCTTTAAATGCAGCCGTAGCATCTGATGGTACATTTATTTATATTCCTAAAAATACACATTGTCCTATAGAATTATCTACTTATTTTAGAATTAACGAAAAAAACATTGGACAATTTGAGAGAACTATTTTAATTGCTGAAGAAAATAGTTATGTAAATTATATAGAAGGATGTTCCGCACCAATTAGAAAAAATTCTCAACTACATGCTGCTGTAGTTGAAGTTATTATACATAAAAATGCACAAGTAAATTATTCAACTGTACAAAATTGGTTTTCTGGGCAATTTAAAAATAAAGGAGGAATTTTAAATTTTGTTACCAAAAGAGCAATATGTAAAGGAAAAAATAGCAAAATGTCATGGACACAATCAGAAACAGGAGCTGCAATTACTTGGAAATATCCTAGTGTTATTTTAAAAGGTGATAATTCTGTTGGAGAATTTTTTTCAATTTCTTTAACAAATGGTCATCAACAAGCTGATACTGGTACAAAGATGATTCATATAGGCAAAAATACAAAATCTACAATTATTTCAAAAAGTATTTCTACAGAAAATAGTAAAAACACATATCGTGGGTTAGTTTATATTGATAGATCATCAAATAATTCTCGTAATTTTACTCAATGTGATTCAATATTAATTGGTACTAAATGTAGTACATATACATATCCTATTTTAAATATACTAAATAATACTTCACAAGTTGAACATGAAGCCACAACTTCTAAAATTGAAGAAGAACAGATATTTTTTTGTTTACAAAGAGGATTAGATATGGAAAATGCTATTTCCCTTATCATTAATGGATTTTGTAAAGAAATTTTTATAAAATTTCCTTTAGAATTTGCTGTAGAAGCACAAAAATTATTATCTATCCATTTAGAAAATAGTATAGGATAAAATAATATATTTAATATTATTAAATATAAAAAAATTATGTTAAAAATAAAAAATTTAAATGTCGATATAAATAATAAAATTATTTTAAATGAATTTTGTTTATCTATAAATCCTGGAGAAATTCACGCAATTATGGGACCTAATGGTTCAGGTAAAAGTACTTTATCATATGTATTAGCCGGGAAAAAAGAATATAATATTTCTCAAGGAAAAATATATTTTAAAAATAAAAATTTATTACAAATGAAACCTGAAATTAGAGCTAGAGAGGGAATTTTTGTATCTTTTCAATATCCTATTGAAATACCAGGAGTAAGTAATGATATTTTTTTATATAATTCTTTAAAAGCAATAAAAAAATATAAAGAGAAAAAAGAATTAGATAGATTTGCTTATAAAAAAATTATTAATGAAAAAATAAAAATTTTAAAAAAATCAAAAAATTTTCTTCAACGTTTTGTAAACGTAGGTTTTTCTGGAGGAGAAAAAAAAATTAATGATATATTTTATATGTTTGTTTTAGAACCAGAATTATGTATCTTAGATGAAATTGATTCAGGATTAGATATAGATGCGTTAAAGATTGTATCTAAAATAATTAATATTATGAAAAACAAAAAAAGATCATTTTTAATTATTACACATTATCGTCGTATTTTAGATTATATAAATCCTGATTATATCCATATTCTTTATAATAAAAAAATTATAAAATCAGGTAACTTTAGTATTATTTCTCAATTAGAGAATTATGGATATGGATGGATTAATGCAAAATAATATTTTTAATCAACTAAAAAATATTTATAAAAATCATAAAAAACATCATTTTTCTGATATATCAGAAAGAAATTGGTTAAAATTAAAATTTTTATTAAAAAAAGAAAAATATGATTATTTTCAAAAAAAATTTTTTAAACATATAAATAATAAATTTATAAAAAATTCTCAAAAACTATTTTTAAATAAAAATAAATTAAGAAATTTAATTTTTAAAATAGATGCTATTTCATTATATTTTATTAATGGAAAATTAGATCAAAATATAAGTGATATAAAAAATCCATATTATAAAATAATAATAAATAAATACAATAATCTTCATTATAAAAATGATTTTGTTAAACATAATATTTATACTCATTTATCTGAATCTCTTGCAAAAGAGATTATATATATTAATATTAATAATATTAAAAATATTAAACCACTTTATATAATATATTTTCATCATAATAATAAAAAAAATATTAATCAAATTTCTATGTCTAATTATAGAAATTATATATACATAAATAATAATATTTGTAATATTATTATTTTAGAACATCATATAAATAATGATCAATTACATTTTAATAATGTTTATAACACTATAATATTAAATAATAATTCTAAATTAGAATATTATCAATTTATTACTAATGAAAATAACAATAAAAATTTTAATTTTATTAATAATGAATATTACTTACATAATAATGTTTTTTTAAAAAAATTCGATTTATTTATGTCTAATAAATTTATGAATCAAAATAATAATTTTCAATGTATAGGTAATCACTCTAAACTAATATATAAAAGTATATCATTTGCTAAAAATAATAATTTAATGAATATTAATAATTATTTAGAACATAATGGAAAAAATTGTTATAGTATTCAAACACATAAAGCAATTACCATAAATAAAGCTATTATAAATTTAATTGGTTTATTAAAAATAAATAAAGATGCAATAAAAACTGATGGACAAATAAATTACAGTAGTTTACTATTAAGTAAATTATCACAAATAAATATAAAACCTGGATTAGATATTTTACATAATAATGTAAAATGTAAACATGGTGTATTTACAGGAAAAATAAATTCTGAACAAATTTTCTTTTTAAGAACTAGAGGAATAAATTTTAAAAAATCATATAATATATTAGTTACAGCATTTATACTCGATTCCTTAAAAGATATTTGTAATATTAATTTAATAAAAAATAAAATTTTAAATTATATATCATGTTATCTCTCAATAGAGAATTTTATTAATGAATTTTAATATAATAGATATTAGAAAACAGTTTCCTATTTTATCTAAAAAAATTAATGGAAATAAATTTATTTATTTAGATAATGCCGCTACTGTTCATAAACCTAAAAAAGTAATTTCTGCATTAAATTTTTTTTACAAGAACGAATATTCTTCTGTTAATAGGGGTATATATAATTTAAGTATAAATGCAACAAATAAAATGGAAAAAATACGTAATAAAATATCAAAATTTATTAATGCAAAATATACTGAAGAAATAATTTTTACAAAAGGAACTACAGAAAGTATTAATCTTATTGCAAATACTTGGGGTTTTAATAATATTAAAACAAACAATAATATCATTATTTCTGATATGGAACATCACTCAAATATTATTCCTTGGATGTTATTATCTAAAAAAATAGGATTTAATATAAAAATTATACCATTAGATAAATATGGAAAATTAAAATTACATGAAATAAATAATCTAATTGATAAAAATACTTGTTTAATATCAATAACATACATTTCTAATGTTTTAGGAATAATTAATCCTATTAAAAAAATTATTAAATTAGCTAAAAAAAATAATATTTTAACATTAATTGATGGTGCACAAGCCATTGCAAATAAAAAAATTGATGTTCAAAAATTAAATTGTGATTTTTTTGTTTTTTCTGGTCATAAAATTTTTGCACCTACTGGTATTGGTATCTTATATGTAACAAAACAAATATTAAAATTAATGCCACCTTGGCAAGGTGGAGGTGGAATGATTAAAGATATATACAAAAATAAACCTATTTGGGAAAAAATACCTTGGAAATTTGAAGCGGGCTCACCTAATATATCTTCTATTATAGGATTAGGTGTTGCTTTATCATGGTTTAAATCTTTTGATATAAAAAAAGTAATTAAACATAATAAATTTTTAACGAAATATACTTTTAAAAAATTAAATAAAATTTCAAATATTAAAATTTTTGGAGAAAAATATTCTAACAATAGAATTGGTATAATTTCTTTTAATTTAGTTAATTATAACTCTTATGATGTAGGAAGTTTTTTAGATCAATATGGTATTGCTATTCGTACTGGTCATCATTGTTCTATACCTGTTATGAAACATTTTAAAGTAAAATCAATGTGTAGAATTTCTTTTTCTATATATAATGATACTCATGATATTGATTATTTTATAGAAAAATTAACATATATAAATAATTTATTAAATAAATAATTATGTCATATATTTTACCTAATAAAAATGAACTTAAAATAAATTTTAAAAATTGTAATAATTGGGAAGAAAAATATTTATATATAATTGAATTAGGTAATAAAATACCTATGTTATCACAAAAACAACATTCATTAGAAAATTTTATTCCTGGATGTCAAAGTGATGTTTGGGTTTCATTTTTAATTAATAAAAATAAAAATGTAGAATTTAAAGGAGATAGTGATTCTGCTATAGTAAAAGGATTATTAACAATGATTTTTATTTTTTATAAAAAAAAAACTTGTTATGAAATTATACATTTTGATATTAGATTGTGTTTTAAAAAATTATCTTTTGATAAATATTTAACTGTTTCTAGAATACAAGGTATTGATACTATTATTAAAACAATTAAAAAAAAATTAATAAAATTTATATTTCATTTAAATAATAAAGATAAAATAAAATACAATTAAATTTCTTATTCTATAAAATTATAATTACTATATAATTTAATTATTTTAAAATAGAAAAAATTTTAAAATTTAATATATTTGTGGGAAGAATATTAATTCTATGAAAAAAACTAAAATAGTTTGTACTATAGGTCCTAGTTCTGAATCTAAAAAAATTTTATCTCAACTATTAAATTTAGGAATGAATGTTGTTAGATTAAATTTTTCACATGGTAATCATTATAATCATCAAAAAAGAATTAATACTTTAAAAAAAATAATAAAAGAAACAGATCAAAAAATAGCAATTCTATTAGATACTAAAGGTCCTGAAATACGTACTATGAAATTACAAAATAATATGGATGTATATTTAAAATCGGGACAAAAATTTGTTTTAACAACTGATAAATCAATTATTGGAAATAATAAATGTGTTGCTGTTACATATTCTAATCTTATTCATGATATAAATATTGGAAATAAAGTATTAATTGATGATGGTTTAATAGCAATGAAGGTATTAAAAATAAATAACAATAAGATATTATGTCAAGTATTGAATAATGGAAAATTATCAGAAAATAAAAGTATTAATTTACCAGGAATTTCTATTAAATTACCAGCTTTATCAGAAAAAGATAAAGATGATTTAATTTTTGCATGTAAAAATAAAGTAGATTATATTGCTGCTTCTTTTATCCGTAAAAAAAAAGATATTATAGAAATAAAAAAATTTTTAAAATTACATAAAGGAGATAATATTCAAATTATAGCTAAAATTGAAAATCAAGAGGGATTAAATAATTTTGATGAAATTTTAGATGTATCTGATGGTATAATGGTCGCTAGAGGAGATTTAGGTGTCGAAATACCAGTAGAAGATGTAATTTTTGCGCAAAAAATGATAATTAAGAAATGTAATTATCTAGGAAAAATAGTAATAACTGCAACACAAATGTTAGATTCTATGATTAAAAATCCTAGACCAACTAGAGCAGAAGCTGGTGATGTAGCAAATGCTATTTTAGATGGAACAGATGCTGTTATGTTATCTGGAGAAAGTGCTAAAGGAAAATATCCATTAGAATCTGTATCTATTATGTCAACAATTTGTGAAAGAACAGATATTACTATGACAAATAGAATCTATTATTATGATAATGATACAATAGATGTGAGTATTACTGATGCGATATGTCGTAGTGCAGTTGAAATTTCAGAAAAATTAAAATCTCCGTTAATAATTGTAGCTACTCAGTTGGGGAAATCGGCAAAAGCAATAAGGAAATATTTTCCTAAAGCTATTATTTTAGCTTTAACTACAAATAAAAAAACTGCAAAACAACTTATTTTAAGTAAAGGTATTATACCAAAACTTGTTAAGAAAATATCATCGACTGATGACTTTTATATTATAGGTAAAAAAATAGCAATATCAAGCAAATATGCTAAATCAGGAGATTTTATTGTTATGGTTTCAGGAGCACTTGTTCCTAGTGGAACTACCAACACAACTTCTGTACATATAATATAATATATATATTTTAATAAAATTTTAAAACTTTATTATAAATTTTAAAATAATTTAATTATTAGTAAATTTTTATATATAAAACATTTAATATTTTTTTCTAATTTTTTTAATAATATAATGTAAATATTCAATTGTATAATTAATCTCTTTTTTTGTAGTAAATCTTCCAAAAGAAAAACGTATAGAACTTTGAATTAAATTTTCTGTTAAACCTAAAGATTTTAATACATGAGATGTATATGTATTTGAAATACATGCAGAAGAAGCTGAAATAGCAATATTTTTCATTTCTATCATAAGTATTTTATTAAAAATATTTTTAAAACCTATGTTAATTATATAAGGTGAACTATTTTTAAAATCTCCATTAATATATACTCCATTAATATTTTTTATTCCATCCCATAATTGTTGTTTTAATTTTTGTATTCTTTTTTTTTCTTTATCTATTTCATTAACAGAAATATTTAATGCTTCTGACATACCAATAATTTGATGTACAGCTAAAGTTCCTGATCTTATTCCATTTTCTTGTCCACCTCCATGAATTAATGGATTTATTTTAAATTTTTTTTGATTATTTCTTATATATAAGACACCTATTCCTTTAGGACCATAAAATTTATGAGCAGAAAATGATAATAAATCTATATTTATTTTTTTTAAATTTAATTGATATTTACCTATGCTTTGAGTAGCATCTACATGAAAAATTATATTTTTTTTTTTACAAATATTTCCGATATATTTTATATCATTAATAGTTCCTATTTCATTATTAATATGCATTATAGATACTAAAATAGTATTATTTGTAATTTTTTCTTTTAAAGTATTTAAATTTATAGAACCTATATTTGAATTTTTTAGATATATTATTTTAATTCCTAATTTTTTCATATAATAACAAGTTTCTAATACAGCTTTATGTTCACTAATACTTGTAATAATATTTTTTTGATTATAATGATTATTAATAGTAATAATTCCTTTTATTGCTAAATTAATAGATTCTGTAGCACTAGCTGTAAAAATTATCTCTTCTTTCTTACTTCCTATTATATTAGCTATATTAAATCTAGCCTTTTCAACGGAATTTTTTGCTTCTATACCAAATATATTTGAAAAAGAAGATGGATTACCAAATATTCCATTTATGGTAAAATAATTACTCATTTTTTTTAAAACTCTTTTATCCATTGGAGTTGTAGATGCATAATCTAAATAAATTAATTTTTTCATTTTATAATTTATTTTACTGTTTAATTAAAATTAAAATTTTATGTTATAAAAATTTATATACATATTATAATATATATTAATTAATATAAATATTAATATTTATTATATAAATAAGTTTAGGATATTTTAATATGAATAAAATTTTATTAAATTCAAAAATAACAATTTTTATTTTTGATTCTGGTTTAGGAGGAATTTCTATCTTTAATTATATTAAAAATTTTTTTTTAAATATAAATTTTATATATTTATTAGATAATAAATATTTTCCTTATGGAAATAAATCAAAAAAATTTATTTTTAAACGTTTATTTAAAATTTTAAAAAAAATTTCTAATAATTATAATATTTCATTAGCAATTATTGCATGTAATACAGCTAGTGTTTCTAGTTTACCTAAAATAAGAAAATATTTTAATTTTCCTATTATTGGTGCTACACCTGTTATTAATTTAGCTATAAAAAAAACTAAAAATAATATTATTGGTTTTTTAGCAACTGAAACTACATTAAAAAATTCTAAAATAAAAAAAAAAATAGATTCTTTAAATAATAAATTTATAATAAAAACAATATCTTCTCAAGAATTAGTATATTTAGCTGAAAAAAAATTATTAGGACATAAAATTATCTTAGATGAAATAAAAAAAATATTTATTTCTTGGTATAATCATATATATCCAGATACAATAATATTGGGTTGTACACATTTTTCTTTAATATTAAATGAATTAAAATTAATTTTACCTAAAAATATCATTTTTTTAGATTCTAAAAAAAAAATATTTTTAAAATTAAAAAAATTAATAAATTATAATAAATTAATTTTATATACAAAAAAAAATTTTTTTTTCTATACTCAAGAAAATGAAAATATAAAAAAAATAAAAATTTATTTTTTAAATCAAAATTTTAAATATATTTATAAGTTAAAAATTTAATGAATAATAATAAAAAACTTGACTATTTAAATAATATGTAACATAATTAATGCCATTTTGTAGTTCTTTTAAAATTTATAAAAAATTTTTGAGGGCACTCTTTTATAAGAGTTTTAAACTTATAAATTTGTTTTTATAAAATTTATATTTTTAGTTTTTATTAAAATTTTGTATAT
>NZ_CP046208.1:348829-350126 GCF_012570365.1 Enterobacteriaceae endosymbiont of Donacia clavipes | reverse complement strand
ATCCCTAGCTGGTCTGAGAGGATGATCAGCCACACTGGAACTGAGATACGGTCCAGACTCCTACGGGAGGCAGCAGTGGGGAATATTGCACAATGGGCGAAAGCCTGATGCAGCTATGCCGCGTGTATGAAGAAGGCCTTCGGGTTGTAAAGTACTTTCAACAAGAAAGAAAAGATAAAATCTAATATATTTTATTTTTGACGTTACTTGTAAAAGAAGCACCGGCTAACTCCGTGCCAGCAGCCGCGGTAATACGGAGGGTGCTAGCGTTAATCGGAATTACTGGGCGTAAAGAGCACGTAGGCGGTTAATTAAGTCAGATGTGAAATCCCTAAGCTTAACTTAGGAACTGCATTTGAAACTAATTAACTTGAGTTTCGTAGAGGGGGGTAGAATTCCAGGTGTAGCGGTGAAATGCGTAGATATCTGGAGGAATACCAGTGGCGAAGGCGACCCCCTGGACGAATACTGACGCTCAGGTGCGAAAGCATGGGGAGCAAACAGGATTAGATACCCTGGTAGTCCATGCTGTAAACGATGTCGACTTGAAGGTTGTAAGCTTGACTTATAACTTTCGTAGCTAACGCGTTAAGTCGACCGCCTGGGGAGTACGACCGCAAGGTTAAAACTCAAATGAATTGACGGGGGCCCGCACAAGCGGTGGAGCATGTGGTTTAATTCGATGCAACGCGAAAAACCTTACCTGGTCTTGACATCCATGGAATTTAATAGAGATATTTAAGTGCCTTCGGGAACCATGAGACAGGTGCTGCATGGCTGTCGTCAGCTCGTGTTGTGAAATGTTGGGTTAAGTCCCGCAACGAGCGCAACCCTTGTCCTTTGTTGCCATCAGTTTAGCTGGGAACTCAAAGGAAACTGCCGGTGATAAACCGGAGGAAGGTGAGGACGACGTCAAGTCATCATGGCCCTTACGACCAGGGCTACACACGTGCTACAATGGTATATACAAAGAGAAGCAGCCTCGTAAGAGTAAGCGGATCTCATAAAATATATCTTAGTTCGGATTGGAGTCTGCAACTCGACTCTATGAAGTCGGAATCGCTAGTAATCGTAGATCAGAACGCTACGGTGAATACGTTCCCGGGCCTTGTACACACCGCCCGTCACACCATGGAAGTGGGTTGTAAAAGAAGTAAGTTGCTTAACCATTATTTGGAGGGCGCTTACCACTTTGTGATTCATAACTGGGGTGAAGTCGTAACAAGGTAACCGTAGGGGAACCTGTGGTTGGATCACCTCCTTTACTATAAATACACTCTAAAAAAAGAGTGCCCAC
>NZ_CP046208.1:2145-5373 GCF_012570365.1 Enterobacteriaceae endosymbiont of Donacia clavipes | reverse complement strand
AAAATTATCCTGGTATTTACCTACTCTTACATGAGGAAACCTCATACTACCATCGGCACTACAATGTTTCACTTCTGAGTTCGGAATGGATTCAGGTGGTACCATTGCGTTATTTATACCAGGAATTTTTATTTATAAATATTATTAGAGTTAATTAATATTAAAACCTAAACGATTCTGGTGTTGTAAGGTTAAGACTCACGGGTGTTTATTAGTACTGGTTAGCTTAACATATTACTATGCTTACACATCCAGCCTATCAACGTCATAGTCTTTAACGTCCCTTAAGGAATTTTTATAAATAATTAATAAAAACTCAGGGAAGATTAATCTTAAGGTAAGTTTCGCACTTATATGCTTTCAGCGCTTATCTTTTCCGTATTTAGCTACCGGGCAATGCCATTGGCATGACAACCCGAACACCAGAGATACGTTCACTCCGGTCCTCTCGTACTAGGAGCAAATCCTTTCAATCTTCCAACGCCCACGACAGATAGGGACCGAACTGTCTCACGACGTTCTAAACCCAGCTCGCGTACCACTTTAAATGGCGAACAGCCATACCCTTGGGACCTACTACAGCCCCAGGATGTGATGAGCCGACATCGAGGTGCCAAACACCGCCGTCGATATGAACTCTTGGGCGGTATTAGCCTGTTATCCCCGGAGTACCTTTTATCCGTTGAGCGATGGCCCTGTCATATAGAAACCACCGGATCACTAAGACCTGCTTTCGCATCTGTTTGAATTGTCATTCTCACAGTTAAGCCAGCTTTTGCCTTTGTACTAACCTCACGATTTCCGACCGTGATTAGCTGACCTTAGTACTCCTCCGTTACTCTTTAGGAGGAGACCGCCCCAGTCAAACTACCCACCAGACACTGTCTCTAACCCGGATAACGGGTTAAGGTTAGAATAATAAATATTAAAGGGTGGTATTTCAAGATTGACTCAATATTAACTAGCGTCAATATTTCATAGTCTCCCACCTATCCTACACATTAATATTAATCATTCAATATCAAGCTATAGTAAAGGTTCACGGGGTCTTTCCGTCTTGCCGCGGGTATACTGCATCTTCACAGCAATTTCAATTTCACTGAGTCTCGGGTGGAGACAGTCTGACCATCATTACGCCATTCGTGCAGGTCGGAACTTACCCGACAAGGAATTTCGCTACCTTAGGACCGTTATAGTTACGGCCGCCGTTTACCGGGGCTTCGATCAAGAGCTTCTTAATAAATAATAACCCTCTCAATTAACCTTCCGGCACCGGGCAGGCGTCACACCGTATACGTCCACTTACGTGTTTGCACAGTGCTGTGTTTTTAATAAACAGTTGCAGTCAGCTATTATCTTAGACTGATTTCAGCTCTAAAAGTAAATTTTTTCACTTACAATCAGCGTGCCTTCTCCCGAAGTTACGGCACTATTTTGCCTAGTTCCTTCACCCGAGTTCTCTCAAGCGCCTTAGTATTCTCTACTTGACCACCTGTGTCGGTTTAGAGTACGATTTGATGTTATTTATAGCTTAGAGGATTTTCTTGTAAGCAGGGTATTAATTACTTCATACAATAAAGTATTTCGTCATTACGCCTCAATGTTAATAATTATTCGGATTTTCCTAAATAATTCATCTAAACGCTTAAACCAAGACAACCATCACCTGGCTAACCTAACCTTCTCCGTCCCCCCTTCGCAAATAATACCAAGTACAGGAATATTAACCTGTCATCCATCGACTACGCTTTTCAGCCTCATCTTAGGAATCGACTTACCCTACCCCGATTAACGTTGGATAGGAACCCTTAGTCTTTCGGCGAATAGGTTTTTCACCTATTTTATCGTTACTCATGTCAGCATTCGCACTTCTGATCTCTCCAATAAATTTCACAATTTATCTTCAACAATTTACAGAACGCTCCCCTACCCAATAAATAAATAAATAATTTATTGTCGCAGCTTCGGTGTATAATTTTAGCCCCGTTACATCTTCCGCGCAGGATGACTAGACCAGTGAGCTATTACGCTTTCTTTAAATGATGGCTGCTTCTAAGCCAACATCCTGGCTGTTTATGCCTTCCCACTTCGTTTCCCACTTAATCATAACTTAGGGACCTTAGCTAGCGATCTGGGTTGTTTCCCTTTCCACAACGGACGTTAGCACCCGCTGTGTGTCTCCCGTGATAACATTATTCGGTATTTGAAGTTTGCATCGGATTGGTAAGTCTGGAAGACTCCCTAACCGAAACAGAGCTCTACCCCCGAATATGAATTACACGAGGCGCTACCTAAATAGCTTTCGGGGAGAACCAGCTATCTCCCGGTTTGATTGGTCTTTCACCCCTAACCACAAGTCATCCGCTAATTTTTCAACATTAGTCAGTTCGGTCCTCCAGTAAGAATTACCAAACCTTCAACCTGCTCATGGTTAGATCACCGGGTTTCGGGTCTATATCTTGCAACTAAACGCCCTTTTAAGACTCGGTTTCCCTACGGCTTCCTTATACAGTTAACCTTGCTACAAAATATAACTCGCTGACCCATTATACAAAAGGTACGCAGTCACATTTTTTACAAAATGCTCCTACTGCTTGTACGTATATGATTTCAGGTTCTATTTCACTCCCCTAACCGGGGTTCTTTTCACCTTTCCCTCACGGTACTAGTTCACTATCGGTCAGTCAGTAGTATTTAGCCTTAGAGGATGATCCCCCTATATTCAAACAAGATTTCACGTGTCTCGTTCTACTCTTTGAAACTATAATTAGTATATTTTAACATACGAGACTATCACTCTGTATCGTATATCTTTCCAGATATTTCTGCTAATATAATAAATATGTATGTTTCTGGGCTATTTCCTTTTCGCTCGCCACTACTAAGAAAATCTCTATTGATTTCTTTTCCTCAGGATACTTAGATGTTTCAGTTCTCCTGGTTTGCTTCGTTATTCTATGTATTCAAATAACGATAATATAT
The DNA here is from genome assembly GCF_012570365.1 of Enterobacteriaceae endosymbiont of Donacia clavipes. Lineage (GTDB taxonomy): Bacteria > Pseudomonadota > Gammaproteobacteria > Enterobacterales > Enterobacteriaceae. The sequence goes on along the minus strand of NZ_CP046208.1, from coordinate 2,391 downwards.
AATTAAATATATTAGGTTTCCCCATTCGGATATCATCGATTAATAATGTTTCAAATCAACTTATCGATGCTTTTCGCAGATTAGCACGTCCTTCATCGCCTCTGACTGCCAAGGCATCCATCATATACGCTTATTTACTTAACCTTACAACCCACAATCGTTTATAAAAAATTTAATATTAACTTATAAAATAATAAATTTTTAAATTTTTTAAAAGATAATTACCTAATTTTTAAAGAACAATAA
>NZ_CP046208.1:752-2049 GCF_012570365.1 Enterobacteriaceae endosymbiont of Donacia clavipes | reverse complement strand
GTGGGCACTCTTTTTTTAGAGTGTATTTATAGTAAAGGAGGTGATCCAACCACAGGTTCCCCTACGGTTACCTTGTTACGACTTCACCCCAGTTATGAATCACAAAGTGGTAAGCGCCCTCCAAATAATGGTTAAGCAACTTACTTCTTTTACAACCCACTTCCATGGTGTGACGGGCGGTGTGTACAAGGCCCGGGAACGTATTCACCGTAGCGTTCTGATCTACGATTACTAGCGATTCCGACTTCATAGAGTCGAGTTGCAGACTCCAATCCGAACTAAGATATATTTTATGAGATCCGCTTACTCTTACGAGGCTGCTTCTCTTTGTATATACCATTGTAGCACGTGTGTAGCCCTGGTCGTAAGGGCCATGATGACTTGACGTCGTCCTCACCTTCCTCCGGTTTATCACCGGCAGTTTCCTTTGAGTTCCCAGCTAAACTGATGGCAACAAAGGACAAGGGTTGCGCTCGTTGCGGGACTTAACCCAACATTTCACAACACGAGCTGACGACAGCCATGCAGCACCTGTCTCATGGTTCCCGAAGGCACTTAAATATCTCTATTAAATTCCATGGATGTCAAGACCAGGTAAGGTTTTTCGCGTTGCATCGAATTAAACCACATGCTCCACCGCTTGTGCGGGCCCCCGTCAATTCATTTGAGTTTTAACCTTGCGGTCGTACTCCCCAGGCGGTCGACTTAACGCGTTAGCTACGAAAGTTATAAGTCAAGCTTACAACCTTCAAGTCGACATCGTTTACAGCATGGACTACCAGGGTATCTAATCCTGTTTGCTCCCCATGCTTTCGCACCTGAGCGTCAGTATTCGTCCAGGGGGTCGCCTTCGCCACTGGTATTCCTCCAGATATCTACGCATTTCACCGCTACACCTGGAATTCTACCCCCCTCTACGAAACTCAAGTTAATTAGTTTCAAATGCAGTTCCTAAGTTAAGCTTAGGGATTTCACATCTGACTTAATTAACCGCCTACGTGCTCTTTACGCCCAGTAATTCCGATTAACGCTAGCACCCTCCGTATTACCGCGGCTGCTGGCACGGAGTTAGCCGGTGCTTCTTTTACAAGTAACGTCAAAAATAAAATATATTAGATTTTATCTTTTCTTTCTTGTTGAAAGTACTTTACAACCCGAAGGCCTTCTTCATACACGCGGCATAGCTGCATCAGGCTTTCGCCCATTGTGCAATATTCCCCACTGCTGCCTCCCGTAGGAGTCTGGACCGTATCTCAGTTCCAGTGTGGCTGATCATCCTCTCAGACCAGCTAGGGAT
>NZ_CP046208.1:0-653 GCF_012570365.1 Enterobacteriaceae endosymbiont of Donacia clavipes | reverse complement strand
TAAAAAAAAATACGATACAAAATAATTAATTTCTAAAAATTGAATGCCCACATATATTTTCTGATAAATTATTAAAGAACTAAAAAATTATTATTTATAAAAATAATTTTTTATTATTAATAATAATACTAGTTATTTATTAAAAGTCAAATAAAATTTGTTTTAAATTTATATTAAATATATTTAATATTTAATATTTTATATTTCATTACTCCTCTAGGAGTATGAACATTAATAATATCATTTTTTTCTTTTCCAATTAATGCTCTAGAAATAGGTGCATTAACTGAAATTAAATTATTTTTTAAATCTGCTTCGTCATGACCTACAATTTTATAAGAATTAATTTCATTAGTTATTATATTTATTAAACTTATTGTAGCACCAAAAATAATTTTATTATTATGTATAATTTTTGTAACATCTATTATATTAGCATTTGATAATTTTATTTCTATATCTTTAATACGTCCTTCACAAAAACTTTGTGCTTCACGAGCTGCTTGATATTCAGAATTTTCTTTTAAATCACCATGTTTTCTTGCTTCTATAATAGAATTAATAATTTTTGGTCTTTCTATATTTTTTAATTTCATTAATTCTTTATGTAGTTTTTTTATACCTTGTAAGGTCATAGGAATTTGATTTATCAT